>JALOLQ010000090.1 GCA_025455895.1 Solirubrobacteraceae bacterium | reverse complement strand
CATGCCTGGGAAGCTATCCCGCGATGCGCCGCCCGCCCGACCTCGACACCCCGCGCGCCCAGGCGGTGCTCGCGCGGGCGCGCGCCGTCCCGCCCGGCCAGGTCGCCGCCTACTCGGACCTCGACCCCGCCGCGCCGCGCTTCGCCGGGGCCGTGCTCGCCGCCGCCGGCGACCCGTCGGTGCCGTGGCACCGGATCGTGCGCGCCGACGGCTCGCTGACCCAGGGCGAGCGCCAGGCCGCCCTGCTCGCCGCCGAGGGCGTGCCGCTCACCCCGGGCGGCCGGGTCGACGTGCGGCTGGCACGATGGGCGGGCGATGTGGACCCAGCGTGAGATCGTCCTCGAGCCGCGCCCGCGCGGCCTGCACCTCGTCACCGGCGAGGTGACCGGCGCGCTGCCCGAGCTGCGCGGGGTGCGCGCCGGCCTGCTGCACCTCCTGCTCCAGCACACGAGCGCCTCGCTCACGCTGAACGAGAACGCCTCCCCCGACGTGCGCCGCGACCTGCGCACGTGGCTGGACGCGGCCGTCCCGGAGGACTTCGCCTGGACCCACACGCTCGAGGGCGCCGACGACATGCCGGCGCACGTGAAGGCGACGCTCACCGGGCCCGAGCTGACCCTGCCGGTCCGCGACGGGCGCCTCGCGCTCGGGACCTGGCAGGGGATCACGCTCTGCGAGCACCGCGACCGCGGCGGGGCGCGGCGGATCGTGGCGACGCTCTGGGGCGAGCCGGGCTGAGGCTCAGCGGCCCTTCCAGACCGGCGGGCGCTTCTCGGCGAACGCGGTGGCGCCCTCGCGCGCGTCCTCGGAGACGAACACCGAGCCGGAGATCTCGCCCTGCTTGGCCCAGAAGTCGGCCTCGTCCCAGCCGAACTGCTCACCGAGGATCCGCTTCGTCGCCGCCAGCGCGAGCGGGCCGTTGGCCGCGATCTGCGCCGCCAGCTCGAGCGCCGTGTCGACCGCGCCGCCCGCCGGCGCCACGCGGTTCACGAGGCCCAGTTCGTAGCCGCGCTCGGCGCTGATCGGGTCGCCGGTGAGGGCGAGCTCCATCGCCACGCCGTAGGGCAGCCGGCGCGGCAGGCGCAGCAGCGCACCGCCCGCGGCGACCAGCGAGCGCTTGACCTCGGGGATGCCGAGCTTCGCGCCCTCGGCGGCCACGAGCAGGTCGCAGGCGAGCGCGATCTCCAGGCCTCCGGCGACGGCGAATCCCTCGACTGCGGCGATGATCGGCTTCTCCGGGGGCTGCTGGACGATGCCCGCGAAGCCGCGCGTCTCGTGGTAGGGCACCTCGCCGGTGACGAACGCCTTGAGGTCCATGCCGGCGCAGAACCCGCCGCCGGCGCCGGTGAGCACGCCGACCGAGAGCGCGTCGTCCCCGTCGAGCTCCTCGAGCGCGGCGGCGACGCCCTCGGCGACGGCCTTGTTCACGGCGTTGCGCGCCTCGGGGCGGTTGAGGGTGACGACCAGGACGTTCTCCCGGCGCTCGGTCAGGACGGCGTTGTCGGACATGGCGCGGATGCTATGCGGGACGGGCCGCCGAGGGTCGGTAGGGTCGCGGCCATGGAACGGATCGCCGACGACGTCTGGCGGATCGCGCTGATGCCGCGCGACGCGGTGAACGCGTACGTGATCGGCGACGTGCTGATCGACGCCGGGTACCTCATGCACGGGAAGAAGGTCGTGCGCGCGCTGGGGGACCACGCGATCGGCGCCCACGCGCTCACCCACGTGCACAACGACCACACCGGCGGCTCGAAGCACGTGAAGGAGGCGCTCGGCGTCCCGGTCTGGATCGGCGCGGGCGACGCCCCCTACCTGCGCAGCGGCCGCGCCCCCGTCCCGCCCGGCACGCGCTTCGGGTCGGTGCTCGAGCGCACGGCGGGCTCGCCGCGGATCGAGCCCGACCGCGAGCTGCGCGAGGGCGACGAGGTCGGCCCCGGGTTCGTCGTGCTCGAGACCCCGGGGCACAGCCCGGGCCACGTGAGCTACTGGCGCGAGGCCGACCGCGTGCTGATCTGCGGCGACGTCTTCTTCGGGATGAACGTCGTCACGCTCGCCCACTCCGGGCTGCGCGAGCCGCTGAAGATCGCCACCTACGATCCGCCGCTGAACCGCCGCAGCGAGCGGCGCCTGGCCGAGCTCGAGCCCGCGGTCGTCCTCTTCGGCCACGGGCCGCCGCTGCGCGACCCGGCCGCGCTGCACGCGTTCTGCGCCGGGCTCCCGGCGGACTGAGCCGCCCGCTCAGACGAACAGCGTGAGGTCGGGCTCGCGCTCGCCGCGCACGACGGCGAGGTCGACCTCGACGCAGGCGATCCCGCGCGCCTCGGCGAGCGTGCGCGCCTGCGGCTTGATCTGCTGGGCGGCCAGGACGCCCTCGCAGTCGGCCATCGCCGGGTCGAGGCGGATCCGCTCGAGGTAACGGCCGAGCTGCTCGACCGCGTCGATCGTCGCGACGCGCTTGATCTCGACGGCGACCCAGCCGTCGTCCTCGTCGCGGCACATGAGATCGACCGGGCCGATGTCGGTCGGCCACTCGCGGCGCACGAGCCGGAAGCCCTCGCCGCAGAAGTGCGGGGCGTCCGCCAGCGCCTCCTGGAGGTGCGCCTCGACCCCGTCCTTCTCGAGCTGGGCGGCCTCGCCCATGTCGTGGGTCACGTCGCTGAGGACCTCGGCGATCCGGATGTCGAGGCGGTCCTCGGTCTTCCCCGCGTGCTTGCGCACGACGATCTGCGTGAGCGGGTCGCCCTCGAGCTCGACCGCCGTCGGCGGGGTCATCCAGTTCTGGGGCTTGAAGCCGCCGGTGTCGGCGTGGACCATCACCGAGCCGTCCGACTTGATCATGAGCAGCCGCAGCGCCTCGGGCAGCACGGCGGTGAGCCGGCCGGTGTAGACGACCTCGCAGCGGGCGACGATCAGGCGCATCGGGCGCACAGGGTACGCCCGCGCGCCGACGGAGTCAGCGGGCCCGGAAGGCCTTCAGGGCGGTGGCGGCGCGGAACGGCTTCGTCGCCGGGTAGCTGACCTTCACGCGCCAGCGGCCCTTCTTGCGCAGGCGCTGGCTCGCGCTGAACGCGCGGTTCGCGTTCTTGCTCGTCTTGTGGAGCGTGACCCAGGCGGAGCCGCGGCGGTACTGCCACTCGACGCGCAGCTTGCCCGTCGGCGCGAAGCTCGAGGCGGCCTTGAGGCTGCCGCGCACCTTGCGCTTCACGCCCTTGCCGGAGAGCCGGATCGCGAGCGTCGTCTGCTGCGGCGGCAGCGTGCGCGGGTCCACGCGCTGGACGGGGACCTCGCGCGTGGTGACGTTGCCGAAGCTGTCGAGCGCCTCGACCTTCAGCGTCACCGGTCCGTAGGGCAGCTCGCGCGCGCCCATCCACTCGAGCCCGACCGCGCGGTCGTTCTTCAGGTTCTCGGTGAAGCTGCGGACCTTGCGGCCGTTGGCGTAGAGCGAGATCCGCCCGAGCCTGCTCGCGCCGTCCTTCGCCGCCACCTCGATCTCCAGCGAGCGGTCGAACAGCGCGCCCTCGGCGGGCTTGCGGACGCGGAGCGCCGGGGGATCGAAGTCGCCGCACGCGCCGGGGGCGGCGCCGCTGCGCCCGATCTCGGCGAGCGCGCCGTAGGCGGGCCGGCGCGAGCCGTCGAAGCGCTCGAGGCCGTAGCGGGTGAGCTCCGCGTCCTGGGGGCCGCCGTCGCGCGCGGTGAACCAGAGCGCCGCGCGTACGTACGGGTAGGACGCCAGGCAGCGGTAGGCGTGCTTGAGGTACGTGGCCTGCTTGGCCTCGCTCACCCCCGCGGCCTTCTGACCGGCCGAGGCGCCGCGGCCGCACACCGTCCCGGTCGCCGACCAGCCGAGCTCGGTGATGATGATCGGCAGGTCGCCGTCGCCGCGGGCGGCCATCGTGGCGTGCATCTCGCGCAGGCCGAGGAAGCTGAAGCGCCCGACGCGGCCGTCGCCCTCGCGGTAGTAGTCGTCCGGCCCCTTGATCAGGCACGCGGTGTCGGTGTGGACCGCGACGCCGTCGAAGCTCCCGCGCGCACCGCGGGCGTAGAGGCCCTCGAGGAACGGGTAGTTGTTGCCGGTCGAGGGCGCGGCCAGCACGAGCGCGCCCGGGTCTCCCGCGCGGATCGCGGCGTGGGCCGCGCGCAGCACGGGCAGGTAGGCGTCCGGCGACGGGGGCGAGCCCTTCCAGAACTCCGTCTCGTCCGGCTCGTTCCAGATCTCCCAGGCGGTCACCAGGCCGCGGTAGCGCGCCGAGAGCGAGCGCAGGAAGCGCCCGAACTCGGCGGCGTCCACCGGCGGCGAGAACGGGTCGGCCGTCGTGCTCGCCCAGCGCGGCGTGCCGGAGATCACGACGACGACCTTCTTGCCGCGCTCGCGGGCGGCGGCGGTGAGCTGGTCGAGCGCCGCGATCTGATCGGCGCTCCAGGCGTCCGGGCCGTTGGGCTCGATCAGGTCCCAGCGCGCGAAGCTGCGGATCCAGGTCGCGTTGAGGTCCGTGGCCATCTGCGCCGCGGCGGTCGGGCTCGTGCCCGCGCTGTTGATGCCGGTCTCGGCCGCGCGGGCCGGCGCGGCGAGGGCCGCGGCGACCAGCGCGGCGGTCAGGACGCTGCTGAGGCGGATGGTGGGGCGTGCGAGGGCCATCGAGAGGACTCCGCGGGCTGCATCGGACGGCGGCGCGCGCAGCTTGAGCCTCTCAGGCCGCGGGCAGCACCCGCGGCAGCGCGGCACGCAGACGCTCGAGCAGGTCGGCGACCTCGGGATCCCCCGCGTCGAGCTTCAGGGCGCGCTCGCAGGCCGCGATCGCGTCGCTCACGCGGTCGGTGCGGGCCAGCGCGTGGGCGTGGCGCGACCAGGCCACCGGCGAGCGCGGGGCGAGGACCGTCGCCTGCTCGGTGGCGGTGACCTCGCCGCCGAGGTCACCGAGCAGGTGCCGGGCGAGCGCGAGGTCGAGCAGCGTGTCCGGGTCCGGCCCGAGCCGGCGGGCGCGCTCGAGCGCCTCCGCGGCGCGCTCCGGGTCCATCAGCCGCAGCCGCAGGCGCCCGACGCGGGCGAAGCCCTCGGCGTCGTTCGGCGCGTGCTCGGTGACGCGCACCGCCTCCTGCTCGGCGAGCGCGATCGCCCCCATGTCCTCGTAGATCCGCGCGGCGTAGCGGTGCGGCGCGGGGCGGTCGCCCTCGACGCGCTTCCAGTCGCGCACCGCGCGGCCCGCGGCGGGCAGGTCGCCGGCCTGCCAGAAGGCGATCGTCATGAGCCGCAGCACGGCGGCGTTGCGCGGGTCGGCGTCGCGCGCGTAGATCAGGCGCTGGGCGGCGAGCGCGAAGTCGCCCTCGGCGAGCGCGTGGCGCGCGGCGGTCATGAAGCGCTCGACGCGCTCGGCGCCGGGGTCGGGCTTGCTGAAGTCGACGAACTGGAGCGAGCCGGCGGGCACGGTGCGCACCCCGGGCTGGAAGCGCACGCGCGCCCACTGCTGCACGTCGTCGCCGCCGCCGGTGAAGTAGATCCCCGCGACCTCGCCGACCCCCCATTCCGGGTAGCTCAGGCAGCGCGCGTAGCGATGGACGACCGAGTGGTCGGGCACGCGCGCACCGAACGGGTCGTTCTTCGCGCGGTCGGCCTCGGCGGCGCGGCGGCGCTGCTCGGCCTCGTAGGCGCGCCGGCCCTCCTCGGCGCGGGCCTCGCGCGCGGCGGCGGCGCTGACCTTCACCGCGTTGCGGGTGACGCGTCCGCCGCGCGAGGTCTCGGCGATCCGCTCGAGCTCGTCGGCCGCCTCGTTGATCGCCTTCAGGTGGCGCTCGTGCGCGACCTGCTTGCCCGGCGGCGCGAGATCGGGGTGCCAGACCTTCGCCTGGCGGCGCCGCGCGAGCTGCACGTCGCGCTTGTCGAACGGCGGCTCGAGCTCCAGGAGGAGCAGCGCCTGCTCGATGTCGAGCACCGTGGGCATGAGCCCTCGAGGCTACCGCGCGGGTGGCGGCGCGGCGACCGGCGGCGCGCCGGGCACGGGGTGGTGCGGGAGGGGCGCGCAGGTGTGACAGGAGACGCGCGACGGGGCCGGCGCGCCGCGGCGGCATGGGACCGTGGCGGGCATGCTCGCTGGACGACCATCCTCGGGTTTCGCTCCCTCCAGAATCGGCCCGAACCCGATCGTCGTCACCCGACGGCATCCGATCGGGTTCGGGCCGATCCCGACCGGTTCCGAACCCGAACATGCGCGCTGACCTGCGAGTCGCGGAGACCGCCTCGCGGCAACGCGGCGTCATCGCCGCGGTTCAGCTGCGCGAGGCCGGCCTGAGTCCGTCGGCGATCGGCCACCGCGTCCGCACCGGGCGGCTGCACCCGTTCGTCGCCGGCGCCTACCTCGTCGGCCATGCCGAGCCGGCGCCGCTCGCGGCCGAGACGGCGGCGCTGCTCATGTGCGGCCCTTCGGCGATGCTCAGCCACACCACGGCAGCCGCGATCTGGGGCATCACCGACCGAGAGCCCGCGATCCACGTCACCGTTACGCGCGACG
>JALOLQ010000089.1 GCA_025455895.1 Solirubrobacteraceae bacterium | reverse complement strand
CGGCCAGGTCGAGTACTTCGGCACCGAGCAGACGCCCGAGGTGCCGCTCGGCCACGTCGTGCGCGTGGCGATCGCGCTGCCGGTGTTCATCGAGTCGGTCCCCGTGCGCGGGCACCTGTACGTGGACGGCGGGATCATCGAGGTCTGGCCCGCCGAGCCCGTCGTCGAGCGCGTCGAGGCCGGGGACCTCGACCACGTGTTCGGCGTCAACGTCATGCTGCCCGCCGGCTTCGAGGCGCACGACATCACCGGCTGGCCGGAGCGGCCGCTCGGGCTGCTCGAGGCCAGCCGCCAGCTCGAGCAGGGCTACCACCTGGAGATGGCGCGCCGCGCCCAGCGGCGCCTCGGCGAGCGGCTCACGCTGATCGACCCGGTCGAGGCGCACGAGCTGCGCGGCGTGCGCTTCTACGAGCTGTTCATCGACCGCTCCCACTGGCCGCGCCTCATGCGCCAGGGCTACGACCACGCGACGCGCGCGCTCGAGCCGTTCCGCACGCCGCCCAAGCGCCCGCGGCCCAAGCGCCGCCGCACGCCCGCCGCCGCGTAGCCGGCGGTGCGCCACCTGGTCCTCACCGACCTGCGCCGCCACCTCGCGCGCACGATCCTCACCGGTCTGGGGATCGCCGTCGGGGTCGCGACGATCGTGGCGCTGCTCGCGCTCAGCGCCGGGATCGACCGCAGCGCCGCGGGGCTCATCAACCTCGGCGGGGCGGAGCTCGGGATGTTCCAGGGCGGCGTCGGCGAGCTCACCGCCTCCTCGCTGCCCGCCTCGCTCGCCCCCCGGGCCCGCCGCGAGCCCGGCGTGGCCGACGCGACGCCGATCGCCGTGGCCACCGACCAGCTCGAAGGCGAGTCGTCGTTCCTCGTCTTCGGGGTGATGCCGGGCAGCTTCGTCTTCCGCAGCCTCGTCTTCGTCGAGGGCCGCGGCGTGCGCGGCCCGGGCGAGGCGGCGCTCGGCGACGCGGCGGCCGAGCGGCTCGGCCTCGGGGTCGGCGACGTGCTGCCGCTCGCCTCCGGGCGCCAGCGGGTCGTCGGCGTCTACCACGCGGGCGTGAGCTTCGAGGACCAGGGCGCCGCGCTCGGGTTCGCCACCGTGGCCGAGCTGCGCGGACGCCCGCAGGACGCGACGACGATCGCCGTGAAGGTCGAGCGCGGCGCGAGCGCGGAGACCGTGGGGCGCACGCTCGAGCGCGCCTTCCCGGGAACCGTGGCGATCAGCCAGCCCGGTCAGGTCGCGCGGGTGGACACGAGCAGCCTGCTGATCCGCAAGGCCGCCGGGCTGTTCGTCGCGCTCGCCCTGGTGATCGGCGGGATCGCGGTGATGAACACGATGCTCATGGCGGTCTTCGAGCGCCGCTCGGAGTTCGCGCTGCTGCTCGCCGTCGGCTGGCCCCGGCGGCTCGTCGCGCGGCTCGTGCTCACCGAGGGCCTGCTGCTGGCGCTGCTCGGGGCGGCCGCGGGGATCGTCCTCGGCGTGCTCGCCGGCGAGCTCGTCGTCCGCGCGCTCGGCGCCTCGGCGCTCGTCGAGCCGGAGGTGACCGCCTGGACGCTCGGGCGCGCGCTGCTCGTCGCGCTCGGGATGGGCGCGATCGGCAGCCTCTACCCGGCGTGGTGGGTCACGCGCCTGCGCCCGGCCCAGGGGCTCGGCTGAGCGGCGCGTCGCGCACGATCCGCCCGTCGAGCAGCTCGATCACGCGGTCCACGTGGCGCTCGGCGCCGGGGTCGTGGCTCACGAGCAGCACGGTGATCCCGTGCTCGCGGGCCAGGCGGCCGAGCAGGCCGAGGACCTCCTCGCCGGCGGCCGAGTCGAGCGCGCCGGTCGGCTCGTCGGCGAGCAGCAGCCGCGGGTGGCGCACGATCGCGCGCGCGAGCGCGACGCGCTGGCGCTCCCCGCCGGACAGCTCGGCCGGCAGGTGCGTCGCGCGCTCGGCGAGCCCGACCTGCGCGAGCGCGGCGCGCGCGCGGGCGAGCCGGTCCGTGCGGCGGCGCACGTCGGGGATCAGCGGGACCTCGACGTTCTCCTCGGCGGTCAGCCCGGCGATCAGGTGGTGCAGCTGGAACACGAAGCCGACCACCTCGCGGCGAAAGCGCGCCGGCTCCTCGAGCGCGGCGACGTCGGCCCCCGCGATCGTCACGCGCCCGCCGTCCGGGCGGTCGAACCCGGCGATGCAGTTCAGGAGCGTGCTCTTGCCCGCGCCCGACGGGCCGGTGAGCAGCGCGAACTCGCCGGGCGCGACGCGCAGCGAGACGTCCTCGAGCGCCGTGACCCGCGCGCCGAAGCTGCGGCTCACGTGCTCGACGACGACCTCCGCGCCGCTCAGATCCCCTGGAGCCGCCATGCCCCCGCCACGCGCTCGAGCCGGGTGCGCCCGGTGAACCCGAGCTCCTCCAGCGAGGGCGTGCTCTCGTAGCGCACGACCGCACGGTCCCCGGTCACCGTCACCTGCGGCTCAGCGGCGCGCACCACGGCGCGGTCGCGGTCGGTGAGGCGCACCTGGAGCAGCCGGATCGCGTCCGGGCACGGCAGCTGCGTGCGCTCGGTGAGCTCCGCGCGCGCCGCGGGCGTCGCCAGCGCGCAGAACGCGGCGCCGTCGCCGTCGAGGGCGGCGTCCACCGCCTGCTGCCAGGTCGCGCGGACCTGCTCCTGCGGCGAGGGCGGCGGGGGCGCCGCGGGCTGCTCGTCGCCCCCGCCGCAGCCGGCGGCGCCGGCCAGGGCGAGCGCGGCGAGCACCGCGGCGGCGGTCCGGACCGGGCGGCACACGTCAGCTCACGGCCGCGCCGTTCGCGCTGAGCCGGACCTCGATGTTCCCGCGCGTGGCGTTCGAGTAGGGGCAGACGGCGTGCGCGGCGCGGACGATCTCCGCCGCGACCTCGGGGTCGTCGACCGAGGGCAGCGTCACGTCGAGGTCCACCGAGAGCGCGAAGCCCTTCTCGGGCGTCGGGTGCAGGTGCACCTGGGCGTCGATCCGCACGTCGCCGGTCTCGACCTTGTGGCGGCGCCCGGTCACGCCGATCGCGCCCTCGAAGCACGCCGCGTAGCCGACGGCGAACAGCTGCTCGGGGTTCGTCGCGCCGCCGGGCCCGCCGAGCTCGGCGGGCAGGCGCAGGTCCACCTCGAGCGCGCCGTCGCTCGTGCGGCCGTGGCCCTCGGCGCGCCCGCCGGTGACGGTCGCCGCGGCGGTGTACAGGGTCTTGCTCATCTGCGGGCTCCTGCGGTCGGGGGTCGGCCTGTCATCCTCGCACGCGCGCCGATGCCCGAGGCCTTCACCGACACCCCGCTGCTCAGCGAGCGCTTCGACGCGGCGCTGCACTACGCCACCGAGCATCACCGGCGCCAGCTGCGCAAGGGGACGCCGGTGCCGTACGCCGCGCACCTGCTCGCCGTCGCCTCGCTCGTGCTCGAGATGCACGCCGGCGAGGACGAGGCGATCGCCGCGCTGCTGCACGACGTCGTCGAGGACGGCGGCGGCGAGCCGGCGCTCGAGGAGATCCGCGCGCGGTTCGGCGCGCCCGTGGCCGACATCGTGCTCGCCAACAGCGACACCGTCGACGTCTCGCAGCCCAAGGAGGGCGGGGCGGCCTGGTATGCGCGCAAGCGGGCCTACATCGACGCCTTCCCGCACAAGAGCCCGGCGGCGCTGCGGGTGAGCCTCGCCGACAAGCTCCACAACGCGCGCGCGATCCTGCTCGACTACCGCACCCACGGCGACGAGCTGTGGGCGCGCTTCCGCCAGGGCCAGGGGATCGCCACGCGGATCTACTACCGCGAGCTGGCGCTGGCCTTCGAGCGCGAGCAGCACCGGCTCGGCCCGCACGCGGCGCCGTTCGTCGGCGAGCTGCGGCGCGTGGTGGACGGCATCACGGCGCTCGCCGAGGAGCGCCAGGGCCCGGACTCGCGCGCGCTGTTCGACGGGTGAGCGCCCGGCACGCGCCGCGCCGACCGGGCAGAATGCGCGCCATGCTCCGGGGAGACGAGCGCCGGGAGGGCGCCCAGGACGAGGACGGCGGTGCGACGATCGAGGCGATCGTGCTCGCCACGGCGAGCGGTGCCGGGCCGCAGGAGATCGTCGCGCGCCTGGCCGACGCGCTCGGCTGCTCGTGCGCGCTCGTGGACGCGCAGGGTGCGCTGTGCGCAAGCGCGGGCACGGCCCCGGCCGACGCCGAGCTCGACGCGGTCGCCGCGCACGCCGCGGGCGGCGGCGGCGCGCTGCTGGCCTGGCGGCGCTTCCCCGTGCTGGCCGTCCGCCGCGTCGAGGGCCACCTGCTCGTGCGCCGGGACGGCGCCGCCTTCGGGGCGCGCGAGCGGACGATCCTCGCCGCCGCGCTGCCGTCGCTGGCGCTCGCGCTCCAGGCGCGGGGCGGCACGACCGCGGCGCCCGCTCCCGCCGCGGCGCCTGCGGACCCCGTACCACCGCGCCCGGTCGCGGACGGCCTCCGCGCTTCGCTGCTCGCCGCCCAGCCGCCCGAGACGCTGCGCGGCCTCACCGGACGGCTCATCGACCCGGTCGTCGCCTGGGACGCCCGGCGCGGGACCGACCTGGTCGGCACGCTGCGCGCGTTCCTGGACGCCGACGGCCGCTGGGACCTCACGGCCGCGCACCTGGGCGTGCACGTGAACACGGTGCGCAACCGGCTCGGGCGCATCGAGGAGCTCACCGGCACCGACGTCGCGCTGCTCGCCGACCGCGTGGACTTCGTGCTCGCGCTCGAGGCGCAGGACCTGCTCGGCGCGCGCTGAGCGGCGCTCCCCGCCGTTCGGCCGTTCGTCCAGACCGCTCATCCCGCCGCCGGGCTGCGCCGAAAGGCATCCCATGACCACTGAGCGCCTGATCCGGCCGTCCGTCGCCCACGTCGCACCGGCGAGCCTGCCGTCCATCGCCCGCGACGTCGTGGGCTTCACGATCCTCGCCGGGCTCGCCGCCGCCGTCGCGCTGGCCGTCCCGACCACGTCGTTCGCCTTCCCGGTCGTGCTGCTCGCCGTCCTCGGCGCGGCGGTCACGGTCGAGCGCCGCCTGCGCCGCGACTGAGCGGGCGTGCGGCGCGCCTGTGCGGCGTCGCACACAGGGTCGCGCGGGGCGGGCCTACGGTACGTCCCATGACCAGCACGCGCCGCAACCTCGACCGCTCCGCCCTCATCACCGCCCCGGCCCGCGCCCCGCGCCCCGGCGCCGCGCCGGCCCCCCGCGGCCCGCAGCCGAGCAGCGCGCACCGCCTGCTGCAGGACCGCCTCGTCGGCTGCTTCGGCTGAGCCGGAGACCCGTACGGGCCTCCGGTGCTCGTACGGATGCGCGGCCGGCCCGCGAGGCGTACCGTCGGAGCATGCCCGCCCGTCTCGCCGTCCCGCTGCTCCTCGCCGTCGCCGCACTCGCCGCCCCGGCGGCCTCGGGCGCGGACACGATCGTCCTCGAGCGCGCCGCGAGCGCGCAGCCCGCGAACCTCGCGACCTACGGCGGGACGTTCGCCTGGTCCGAGCGCGCCGCGGACGGCACCCACCGGCTGATCGTCCGCGTCGGGGACGGCGCCCCGGCCGCGGCCCCGGTGCCGGCGTTCACCGCGCCCGTCGACCCCGACGTCGGCCCCCGCGCCGGCGGAGGCGCCCCGGTGATCGCCTATGCACGCTGCGCCGCCCCGCGGTCCTGCGACGTGTACCGCTTCGACCCGGCCGCCGGACGCGAGACGAAGGTCGCGGCGATCTCGCGCCGCGGCGCCGCGGAGGCGGCGCCGTCGACGTGGAAGGGCGCCTACGTCTTCGCGCGCACCACGGGCAGCGCCCGCGGGACCTACCTCTACCGTCCCGGCGCCGGCACGCGGCGGCTCACGGGCGCCGTCGCCATCGCCACCGACCTCGGCGACACCTACGCGGCGATCCTCTCCGGCGACCTGCGGCGGCGGACGCTGCGCGCGGTGAGCTGGAGCGGGCGCGTCACCCGCCTGCTCGGGACGAGCACCGCCTCCGACGGCGGCGGTGAGCGCTACGGCCCGCCGAGCCTCACGCGGTACTTCGCCTACTGGCGCTCGGAGGTGACCGGCGGCGACGAGGCCTCCTCGGTGCTGCGGGTCGACGTGCGCCGGCGCGACGTCTCGCGCACCGTGCAGCGCAGCACGCGCACGCTGCCGGCGGGCCTGGACCTCGCCGTGCCGCAGACCCCGGCGGGGACCCTCTACTGGTTCGCGCCGTCGGTGCCCCCGCCCGCCGCCTCGCCGTCCGCCGCGCTGTGGGTCAGCGCCCCGGCGCTGACCTTCGGCTGACCGTCAGATCGCGGACGCGGGGGGCGACCGTGATCGTGTGCCCCTCCCCCGCCTGTACCTCAACCACCTGCCCGAGTACGACTGGCTGATCGCGCTCGAGTTCGGCCGCGTCGACGACGGCCAGCCGCGCGAGCTGTGGCGCGGCCTCACCGAGCACGTCGGCGTCCTGCTCGACGCGCCGGGCGGCGACCCGGTCGGGTTCAAGATCACCGGGCTCTCGGCGTTCGACGCCGAGGCGCGTGACGAGCCGGCGATCTGGGAG
>JALOLQ010000088.1 GCA_025455895.1 Solirubrobacteraceae bacterium | reverse complement strand
GAGGGATTCGAACCCCCGGACCCCTTGCGGGATCGGCTGCTTTCAAGGCAGCTGCATTCAACCGGACTCTGCCACCGCTCCTCGGGCGCCGAGGGTACGCCCTCATCCCGCCAGGATGACGTCGAGCGTCCACGACCGGCCCGCCCCGCTCAGCTCGACGCGGCGCCCGGCCCGCTCGACGACGGCCGCGACGCCCTGCGGGTCGCGCGGCGTGGCGCGTGAGGCGAGCAGCAGCCGCGCGACCTCGCCGCGCGTGGCCTTCGCCATGTGCGTCACGACCTTGCGCGTCCCGGCGCGCTCGGTGAACGCGCGCACCTCGACGACCGCGCCCTCCGCGGGGCGCCACATCGCCGCGTAGCCCTGCGAGCGCAGGTCGACGACGAGCGCGTCCGCGGGCAGCGCCTCGGTGAGCGCCGGGCGCCACCAGGCCGCGAGCCCGCCGATCCGCGGCAGCCGCGCGCCGATCGCGAGCCGGTAGGCGGGGATCCGGTCCTCGAGCCGCACGACGCCCCACAGCGCGCTCGCCACGAGCACGCGCTCGGCGGCGCGGCGCCGGGCGGCCGGCGTCAGCGAGGCCGCGTCGAGATGCTGGTGGAGGACGCCCGTGTAGACGTCGAGCGCGGGCGCGGCCGGCGCGGCGAGCAGGTCGCGATCGAGGTCGAGCAGCGCGACCTGGCCGGCGGACAGGCCGAGCGCCGTGAGCGCCTTCCCGCGCGGCCCGCGGACGAGCCGAGCCAGCGCGGCGCAGAGCTCGGCCCGCCGCTCGGCCAGCGGCGGGTACGCGAGCGCCGCGAGGTCCACCGGCGGGCCGGGCGGCGGGACGGCCTTGCCCTCCGAGGGCGCGAGCAGGAGCAGCACGGCGAGGCAGCCTATGCGCCAGATAGGGTCCGCCCCGTCGTCGTCCCCTCAGGAGGAGCCCCGCATGCGCCGCACCGCTCTCGTCCTTCTCGCCGCCCTCGCCGCGGCGATCGGCCTCGTCGCCTGCGGCGGCGGGGACTCCGCGCCCACCAAGGCCGAATACCAGGAGGCCTTCCAGCCGGTGAACGAGGAGATCAAGACGCTCGGCCAGGAGGTCGGCGACGCGATCGTGAACGCCAAGGGCAAGAGCGACGCGGACCTCGCCGCGCAGTTCAAGGACCTCGCGACGCGCACGACGACGGCGGCGACCTCGGTCGGCGAGCTCGAGCCGCCGGACGACGAGGCGATCCAGAAGGACCAGGACGCGCTCGAGGCCGCGCTGAACCAGGGGGCGCGGGACCTCAACTCGATCGCCTCGGCCGCCGAGGCCGGGAACGCGAAGACCGCCGCGGCGGCGGTGGCGAAGCTCGCCGCGGACTCCGACGACATCCGCAAGCCGCGCGAGCGGATCGAGCAGGCGCTCGCCTCCGAGGGCGGCGAGAGCGAGCAGACCTGATCAGCGCGGCTCGGCCGCGAGCAGGTCGAACGCGATCCCGACGAGCAGCGGGCCGGGCGCGCGGCGGCGGCCCGGGAGCTGCGGCGTGACCCGGCGGCGGTCCGGGAGCGTGATCGCGTCGACGGTGCCCTCGCGCTCGCACACGTTCGCGGCGTGCGCGAACGGCCCGACCATGCGGGCCAGGTAGTCGTTGCGGCGCAGCGCGCCGTCCTCGGTGAACCAGAAGCGCTGCTCGGGCGCGTGCGCCGGCGTGCCCGGGGCGAACCGCACGCGCAGGCCGTGCAGCCGCTCGCCCTCGATCACGTGCTCGCCGAGCGCCTCGGCGCGCACGCCCGGCTCGCGCAGGCGCACCGGGAAGGTGAGGTAGTGCCAGCTCGCGTAGCCGGTGAAGAGCGCGGCCTGCGCGTCACTCCAGCGCCCGGGCCACGGCCGGCGCCGTGCCGGCACCGCATCGCCCGTGTACACGTGCTCCCAGCCGGGCGCCGAGAGCGACCGGATCTCCACGCGCGGTTCGCGGACCGAGACCACGAGCTCCTGCTCGGCCGCCTCGCGGGCCTTGCCCGCCGCCCGGAACGCGAGCCCGGAGATCCGCACGCGCGCATGGATCCGCTCGAGCGCCGCCCAGCGCTCCGCGCCGCCCGCGTGGGCGACCACCCGCTCGAGCAGCTCCGGCGCCTCCACGGCGCCCACCCTACGCCCGCGGCACCTGCTGCGTGATGCAGTGGACGTTCCCGCCGCCGAGCAGGATCTCGCGCCCGGGCACGCCCACCACCTCGCGCCCCGGGAAGAGCCCCTCGAGGATCGCGCCGGCGTCGTCGTCGGTGCGCTCGTCGAGCAGCGGGTACACGACCCGCGAGGTCCCGATGTAGAAGTTCGCGTACGAGCCGGCGAGCCGGTCGCCCGGGAGCCGCGGCATCGTGCCCTCGATCTGGTCGACCCCGCGCGACTCCTCCTCGCTGATGAGCAGCGGGCCCGGCATCGGGAGCTTGTGCACCTCCAGCGAGCGCCCGCGCGCGTCGGTCATGCCCTCCAGGCGCGCGAGCGCGTCGACCGAGATCGCGTGCTGGGGATCGGCCGGGTCGTCGGTCCAGTGCAGCGCGACGACACCGGGGCGCACGAAGCAGCAGAGGTTGTCCACGTGGCCGTCGGTCTCGTCGTTGAACGAGCCCGCGCCGAGCCACAGCACCTTCTCCGCGCCGAGGAACGCGCACAGCGTCTCCTCGATCCGCTCGCGCGAGAGCGACGGGTTGCGGTTGTGGTTCAGCAGGCACTCCTCGGTGGTGAGGACGGTGCCCTCGCCGTCGACGTGGATCGAGCCGCCCTCGAGCACGATCGGCGCGCGGTAGCGGCCCGCGGCCTCGATCTCGAGCACCTTGCGCGCGACGAGGTCGTCGCTGTCCCAGGGCCAGTAGAGCCCGCCCTCCATCCCGCCCCAGGCGTTGAACACCCAGTCCACCCCGCGGCGCTCGCCGGCGCCGTTGACGACGAACGACGGGCCGACGTCGCGCATCCACGAGTCGTCGGTCGTCATCTCGACGACGCGCACCCCGGCCGGCAGGACGCCCCGCGCGTGCTCGAACTGGGCGGCGGAGACCGCCATCGTCACCGGGTCGCTCGGGTGGATCGCCGCGGCCACCGCCGCGAAGGCCTCCTGCGCGGGCTTGCCGCCGAGCCGCCAGTTGTCCGGCCGCTCGGGCCAGATCATCCAGCAGCCCTCGTGCGGCTCGAACTCGCCCGGCATCCGGAAGCCGTCCGCGGCGGGGGTGGAGTCGTAGGTCGTGCTCACGTCGTGTCGTCGCCCTTTCCGAGCCGGCCGGCCGCCTTCATCCGGCGCATCTGGCGGGCGACGATGATCTCACCCACGACCAGCGTCACGCCGACGATCGCCAGCAGCGGCCCGGTGAACGACCACGCCTCCGGCGCGTCCGGGATCTCCGGCCACAGGAAGAGCAGCAGCGTCGCCGCGATGATCACCGTCGTCACCGCGGACATCGCCGCGAGCACGCCCGTGCCCCCGGGGACGCGGTAGGGGCGCGGGGTCTGCGGGTCCTTGCGGCGCAGCACCCAGACGGCGGGGAACAGCAGCAGGTAGGGCATGAGGAAGACGACCGCCGACGCGGAGAAGATCGCGTAGAAGAGATCGTCCTGGGACTCGACGAAGATCGCCGCGAACAGCAGCACCGCGGTGGCGACCGCGCCGCTGACGAGGTACGCGCCGACCGGCGTGCGGCGCACCGGGTGCTCGCGGCCGAGCAGCTCGGGCAGCTCGCCGGACGCGGCGGCCTCCTGGGCGGAGCGGTTGGCGCCCATCGACCAGGTCGTCATGTTCGTGAAGAACGTGTACATCGCCGCGATGCCGAGCGCGTAGACGAGCACCTCGCCGAACCCGCTCGTGCCGAAGATCGCCTCGAACGTGTCCACGAGGCCCTCGACGAGGCCGAGCTCCTCGAGCGGCAGCGCGAGCAGGATGCCGATCGTCGCGAACATGTAGAGGAACGCGAGGATCGCGCCCGCGGTGAAGATCGTCCGCGGGATGATCCGCTCGGGCTCCTTGACCTCCTCGGAGAGCGAGGAGATCAGCTCGAAGCCGAGCATCATGAAGATGATCACCGGCAGGTAGGTCTTCGTGTCGCCGAGCGACGGGATCGCCTCGGAGACGGTGATCGTGTTCGCGGTGCCCTCGTCGACGGCGACGACGATGCCGCCGACGCCGAGCGCGAGGATGATCACGGCCTTGAGGATCGCGCCGAGGTTGTTGAACCACTTGCCGATGTCGAGCGTGAGGATCCCGACCCACACGACGAGCCAGGTGAGCACGATCGCGAGGCCGATCTGGAACCACTTGCCGTCCTCCCAGACGGCCCAGTCCTCGACGAACAGCGCCGAGAAGATCCCGGTGAAGAGCAGGAACACCGACGGCATCCAGAGCGCGACGTTCACGTAGTACCAGTAGGTCGTGCGCGAGGCCCAGCGCTCGCCGAAGGCGCGCTTGACCCACGAGTAGATGCCGCCCTGATCGGGGTAGGCGGTGCCGAGCTCGGCGGTGATCATCGCGCTCGGCACGAGGAAGAGGACGATCGCCAGGATCCACCAGCCGATCGTCTGCACGCCGATCGCCGCCGAGGCGGTGAGCGTGTCGACGACGACGATCGCCGAGACGGTGAACAGCGTGGCGTCGCGCAGGCCGAGCACGCGCCGGCGGGCGGCCGGTGCACCGCCCGCATCACCCGTGGTGGTGGGGGTGGTCGGGGTGGTCACGGGGGCTGCGTGGGCGCTCATCTGCGCACCTCCTCAGGCTGCGGGTGTCACGCCAGCGGCGCGGGCGGCGGGTACCGGCGGTCCCAGTGCGCCGTCGCCAGGAACGATTCGACCTTGCCGCGGTGGTAGGCCTTGAGCTCGTCGGAGACGTGGGCGATCCGCGGGTACGTGCGCCACACGAGGATCCCCTTCTCGGCGTGCAGGCGGTTCTCCGCCTGGTCGAAGACGACCGACTGCGGCGAGTCGATCACCGCGTCGGTCACCTCGACACCGCGCGAGGCCGGCAGGCAGTGCATGAAGATCGCGTGCTCGGGCGCCTTCGCCATGAGCTCCGGGGTGACCTGGTAGTCGGGCATGAACGCCGCGCGGCGCTCGGGGATCTCGTCCTCCTGGTCGACCCACCACCACAGGTCGGTGTAGATGACGTCGGCGTTCGCCACCGCGCCGGCGACGTCGTCGGTCACGGTGACCGAGCCGCCGTAGCGCGCGACGTTCTCCTCGGCGATCGCCACCCACTCCGCCGGCGCCTGGTAGGCCGGCGGCGCGGCGTGCACGAAATGCATCCCGAACATCGTGGTGATCCACATCGTCGAGGAGCAGACGTTCGTGCGGTCGCCGACGAAGACGCACGTGCGCCCGGCGAGCTCGCCGAGCTTCTCGCGCATCGTGAAGACGTCGCAGATCGCCTGGGTCGGGTGGTTGAGGTCGGTGAGGCCGTTGATCACCGGGACGTCCGACCAGCGCGCGAGCTCGACGCACGTCTCGTGCTTCAGCGTGCGCGCCTCGATCACGTCCACCATCCGCGAGAGGACCTTCGCCGTGTCGTAGAGCGA
Organism: Solirubrobacteraceae bacterium; assembly: GCA_025455895.1. Classification (GTDB taxonomy): domain Bacteria; phylum Actinomycetota; class Thermoleophilia; order Solirubrobacterales; family Solirubrobacteraceae; genus F1-60-MAGs163. Next base: position 1,013 of record JALOLQ010000088.1, on the reverse strand, counting down.
CTCGCGCACGCCCATGTGGATCTCGCCGGGGCGCAGGTACAGCGCGTGGCCGCCGAGCTTCACCATCGCGACCTCGAACGAGACGCGGGTGCGGGTCGAGGGCTCCTCGAAGATCATCCCGAGCGAGACGTCCTTCAGCAGCTCGGGGCAGGCGCCGTCCTGATCGGCGTCCTTCAGCAGGGCGATCAGGTCGAGCAGCCCGGCGAGCTCCTCGCGCGAGTGATCCTGCGTGTCGATGAAGTCCTTGCCGGGGTCGTACTGGCGGTCCGCCACGGTGGTCTCCTCATGGGTGGGGCAGGTGCCCTTCACGCTACGCCGGATCGCCCGGATCCGCCACCGCAGGTCACCGGGGGTTCACGTGCGTAGTTGTGTGCAGGCGGGCTACACTCCGCGCCTGCCTTGGAGAGGTGGCCGAGCGGCTGAAGGCGCTCCCCTGCTAAGGGAGTAACGGGGGTCAACCTCGTTCGAGGGTTCGAATCCCTCCCTCTCCGTCGAGGCGGCGGGCAGGCCACCGGTGCGCCGGCACGATCCCGGCCAGGGCCTGCCCGGTGGGATCGCGCCGACGCCCGGGAGCGACGGGTCAGCTGCCGGAGGACGCCTCGTCGGCCTGCTCGGCCTCCTTGGCCGCGGCCTTCATCTCGTCGGCCGCGACCTTGTCGACGGCCTTCTCCACGATGCCGTCGGCCTTGTCCAGCGCCTTGCGGATCTCCAGCACGCCGGGGTCGGACACGAGCGCGAGGATGCCGGAGTGACCGGGCTCGATCGCGTCGTTCAGCTCGTCGGCGAGCTCGTTGCGATGGTGCCGCGCGCGGAGCTTGCCGGCCACGGCACCGGCCGCCCCGAGCACCGCGGCGCTGCCGAGGACCGACGGCGGGAAGAGGACGCCGAGCACGACCCCGCCGACCACGCCCCAGCCGAGCCCCGAGCGGGTGCTGTGGTCGGTGACCTTCTGCACCTCGAGCTCGCCGGCGTCGTTCTTCGCGACGACGAGGACGCCCTCGATCTCCACCTGC
>JALOLQ010000087.1 GCA_025455895.1 Solirubrobacteraceae bacterium | reverse complement strand
CCGAGATCCGCGTGCCCTCGAGCACGATGCTCGCGCGCGCCCGGCCCATCAGCCGGCGAGCTCCTCGCGCAGGCGCTCGATCGCCGCGGCGACCGCCTCCAGCCGCGGCCCGACCTGCGCGCGCAGGTTCTCACGCTCGGCCTCGCCGTCCGCCGTCAGCGCGTAGAAGCGCCGCGAGCGGCGCTCGGGGTGCTCCCACTCGGCGGTCACCAGCCCGCGCTGCTCGAGGTCGCGCAGCAGCGGATACATCGTGTTCGGGTTCACCGCGAGCAGGCCGCCGGTGAGCTCGCCGATGCGGTCGATCAGCTGGTTGCCGTACGACGGTCCGCCCGACAGCAGATGCAGCACGAGCAGCGGCAGGACCCCGGCGCGGCGCAGCTCGCCGGCGACGGGGTCGCCGGCGCCGGCTCCCGCGCGCCCGGCGCGCGCGCCCGCCGCCGCCCGCGCCGCCTCGAGGGGCGCGGCCTCCGCGACGGCCTGCTCGGTCTCCGGACGGGGCACGCGTGCAGTATGCCCTCAGCGGTCCAGCAGGTCGTCGAGCGAGCGCTGCTCGGGGTTCACGTCGCGCTCGGCCTGCGCGCGCGGCCGGCCGCGCTTGGCCCAGTGCTCGAGCACGTCGTGCGCCTTGACCTGCCGGTAGGAGATCCCGCGCTCGATCGGCTCGACCTGGAGCCCGCCGTCCGTCACGCCGCGCACGAGCGCATGGAAGACGCGGCCGCGCACGCTGACGCGGACGATGTCCCCGGGGGTGATGCCGTCCAGGCGCACGAGGAGGGATCATCGCGCGAGGCCGAGACGGCATCACCCCCGGCTCGTTCACCGCCCGGGGTCAGCCCGACGAACCACATGCGCCCGAGCCTCCTCACCGGCGTCGGGCGCGGCCCCCGGCGCTCGGGCATCGTCGTGATGCCGGAGCGCCCTGTGCCACGGAGGCGCCCCCGAGCCGGCGCGCGCGCACGCCCACGCAACGACGAAGGCCGCCCCGCGGGGCGGCCTTCGCTTCAACCGTGAGCTGCGGCCCGGACCTACGCCGTCGCGGGCTCCTCCACGCGGCGCGGGAGCAGCGTCTCGCGGGCGATCACGAGGCGCTGGATCTGCGAGGTGCCCTCGTAGAGCTGCATGATCTTCGCGTCGCGCATGAGCTTCTCGACCTTGTACTCCTTGATGAAGCCGTAGCCGCCGAACACCTGCACGGCGTCGGTGGTGACCTCCATCGCGGAGTCCGCGGCGTAGCGCTTGGCGTGCGAGGACTCGAGCGTGTTGCGGGCGCCCTGGTCGAGCAGGACGGCCGAGTTCCAGGTGCCCAGGCGCGACATGTGCACCTTGGTCGCCATGTCGGCGATCATGAACTGGATCGCCTGGTGCATCGCGATCGGCACGCCGAACTGGACGCGCTCCTTGGAGTACTCGGTGGCCATCTCGAACGCGGCGCGCGAGATGCCGGTCGCCATCGCCGCGACGCCCGGGCGGGTGCGGTCGAGGGTCATCATCGCGAGCTTGAAGCCCTTGTTCTCCTCGCCGAGCATGTTCTCGGCCGGGACCTCGGTCTCGTTGAAGGTGATGGTCGCGGTGTTGGAGGCCCGCTGACCCATCTTGTCCTCCTTCTTGTCCACCGTGACCGTGTCGTCCTTCTCGACGATGAACGCGGAGATCCCGCGGTGGCCGGCGTCCTTGTCGGTCTTCGCGTAGACCGTGAACCAGTCGGCGTAGCCGCCGTTGGTGATGAAGCACTTGGACCCGTTGAGGACGTACGTGTCGCCCTTGCGCACGGCGGTCGTGCGCATGCCCGAGACGTCCGAGCCGGCGTTCGGCTCGGTCAGGCAGAAGGAGGCGAGCTTCGGCGCCTCGGTCAGCATGCCGAGGTACTTCTTCTTCGTCTCCTCGGAGCCGCCGACGAGCAGCGGCGCGGCGGCGAGGCCGTTCGCGCCGATCGAGGTCGCGATGCCCGAGCAGCCCCAGGCGATCTCCTCCTCGATCAGGCACCCCTCGAGGTAGGAGGCGCCGACGCCGCCGTACTCCTCGGGGATGTGGTTGTTCATGATCCCCAGCTCCCAGGCCTTCTCGATGATCTCCTGGGGCCAGGTCCCGTCCACGTCGTACTCCCAGGCGACGGGACGGCGTGCGCCATCTCGCGCAGCGCCTTCTGCTCATCGGTCAGCGTGAAGTCGACCACGGTTTCTCCTTGCGAATGCGGGACAGGGACGGGCGCGGGCGCGGGCGACACGGCAGAGCACGCACCAGCCGATTGACTCGTCAGTCAATGGTACCCGGAAACGGCCCCGGAAGGACAGGGGTTTCCCGCAACTCCTGGCGCGCGGGCCGCATCGGGCGACCGCCGCCCGGCCCTGTGGCACCCTCTGCGGGGATGCAGTCGGCCTTCGGGATCGTGCTCTTCGCGGTCGTGGGCGTCTCGGCGCTGATCGCCGTGGTGACGTTCGCGGGCGCCCGGCGCGACTACGACCGCATCGGCAAGGGGCTGCTCTCGCTGCGCGACGGCACCGATCGCCCACCCCGCGAGCCGCTCGCCGGCGGCCCGGCCGCGGCCGCCGAGCGCGAGGCCGAGCTGCGCCAGCTGCTCGAGGCGCGCAACGCGGTGCGCGAGCGCTCCGGCCGCGCGCCGCTCGACGTCGAGGCCGAGCTCGCGGCGCTGCTCGGCGCGGCTCCCGCCCACGACCCGGCCCTGGAGGCCGAGGTGCGCGACCTCGTCGTGGCCCGCAACGCGCGCCGTGAGCGCCAGGGCAAGGCGCCGCTCGACGTGGAGGCCGAGGTCGCCCGTCAGCTCGCCGAGCTCGGCTGAGGCTCGGGCTCCGGCTCGGCCTCGGGCTCGGAGGCCGGCTCGAGCTCGCCGCCGGATCCGTCCGGCGGGCCCGCGGCTTCGTCGCGGCGATCGGCGGCCATCGAGAGCAGGATGCCGGCGGCGAAGAGCCCGACGACGATCGAGAGGCTCACGAGCGCCGGCATCTTCCAGAGGTCGGCGATCAGCAGCTTCACCGCGACGACGCCGAGCACGACGGCGACGGTCTGGTTCAGGTAGCGGAAGCGCTTGATCAGCTCCTCGACGAGCGCGAACAGCGCGCGCAGGCCGAGCAGCGCGAACCCGTTGGCCGCCCAGATCACGAGCGCGTTGTCGGTGATCGCGAACGCGGCCGGGATCGAGTCGATCGCGAACGCGATGTCCGCGGCGACGATCGCCACGAGCGCGAGCGCCATCGGCGTGAGGATCCGCTTGCCGTCGCGGCGCACGGAGAACTTCGAGCCCTCGTAGTCGCCGACCGGGTACATGCGCGAGACGAGCCGCACGAACGGGTTCTTGTGCGGGTCGGTGTGCTCGGCGCTGCCGGCCCACATCTTCCAGGCGAGGATCAGCAGGCCGGCGCCGAGGATGTAGACGACGATGTGGAAGCGCTCGATCAGCCCCACGCCGACGACGATCGCCACGCCGCGCATGACGAGTGCCATCGCGATGCCCCAGAAGAGGAGCTTGCCGCGCTCGCGGTGCGGGACGGCGAACGAGCCGAAGATCAGCAGGAAGACGACGAGGTTGTCGAGCGAGAGCGTGCGCTCGATGAGGTAGACGGTCAGGTAGCTGACCCCGTCGGAGGTGCCCGCGTAGAGCCCGAGCGGGATCGCCACGAGCAGGCCGAGGATCAGCCAGCCGATGCTCCAGATGACGCTCTCGCGGAACGAGGGCTCACGCCCGCGCGCGAACAGGAAGAGGTCGGCCACGAGCAGCGCGACGACGACGCCGATGATCACGAAGACGGCGCCGGGATCGTCGCCGAGCGACGCGAGCGGCAGGGCGGGAGGGCTCACGGGCACCACCCGAGGGTACGGCCCCCGCCGGAGGGGCGGGTCAGGCCAGGAAGAAGACGATCGCGATGATCACGTAGAGCGCGAGCAGCTGGACGCCCTCGAACCACGTGGACTCGCCGTCGTGCGTGACCTGCTGGGCGATCAGCGCGGTGAAGACGAGCGCCGCGAGCTCGAACCCGTTGAAGACGAGCGGCATCGGCCCGGGGCCGACGAGGTACGAGGCGACGACGAGCACCGGCGCGACGAACAGGGCGATCTGCGCGCTCGAGCCGATCGCGATGTTCACCGCGAGGTCCATCTTGTCCTTGCGCGCGACGAGCACGGCGACCCAGTGCTCGGCGGCGTTGCCCACCACGGCGACGACGATCGCCCCGATGAAGAACTCGCTGAGGCCGGCCTTCTCGGCCGTCTCGGAGATCGAGCCGACGAGGATCTCGGACATGCCGCCGACGGCCACGCCGGCGAGCGCGAGCATCAGCACCGAGCGGCGCACGCTCCAGGGCTCGCCCTCGTGGTGCTCGTCCTGGCCGGCGGGGTTGAAGAGGTCGCGGTGGGTGCGCAGCGAGAAGATCAGGCCGGCCACGTAGGCGACCATCAGGACGATCGCCGTGTAGAGCGAGAGGTGCTCGACGGTCGGATCGAACTCGACCAGCTCGTCGGTGACCGCCGGCAGGCCCTGGCCCTCGACGAGCTCGAAGACGGCGGGCATCATCATCGCCGCCAGCGCGAGGATCAGCATCGTCGACTGGGCGCCCGCGGCGGTCGCGTTGAAGCGCTGGCGGTCGCGCCCGAGCCCGCCGACGAACATCGCGGCGCCGAGCACGAGCAGGACGTTCCCGATGATCGAGCCGACGATCGAGGCCTTGACGACCTCCTGGAGCCCGGCGTTCAGCGCGAAGAGGGCGATGATCAGCTCGGGGGCGTTGCCGAAGGTGACGTTCAGCAGGCCGCCGATCCCGGGCCCCGAGCGCGCCGCGAGCTCCTCGGTCGCGCGGCCCATGAGCGCGGCGGTCGGGATCACCCCGAGCGCGGAGGTGGCGAACAGGACGACCGCCCCGGCGTGGGCCAGCTCGAGCACGACGGCGAGCGGGATGAACGGCGCCAGCAGGTAGGGCCAGCCGCCCGCCGTGAGCAGGAACGGCCGCTCCTTCCCGGGCTCGCGCACCACGCGCGGCAGCATACGGTTCGCGCAGGCCGGCCGGAGCTTGAATCCCGATCCGGATTCGGCAGTTTCAGGGGCTAGACTGCCGCCCATGTCCGCCCGGCCCGTCCAGCGCCTCGCCGATCCGTACCGCGACACGATGGTCATCGACCGCCGCGCCCCGCGCACGAACCAGGCCGTCGTCGCGCTCGTGACCCTCGCCGCGCTCGCCACCGGCTGGTGGTGGCTCGCCGCGCTGATGGGCGCGCAGCTCGTGATCGGGCTGACGCTCGGGCGCCGCTGGTGCCTGCCCTGCCGCCTCTACTTCGACGTGATCCAGCCGCGGATCGGGGAGGGCGAGCTGGAGGACAGCCGCCTGCCGCGGTTCGCGAACGTCGTCGGCGCCGGCTTCCTGCTCGGCGCGACGGCCTGCTTCGTGCTCGGGCTGAGCGCCGTCGGCTGGGTGCTCGTCGGGACGGTCGCCGCGCTCGCCTCGCTCGCCGCGGTCACCGGCTTCTGCACCGGCTGCTGGATGTACCGCCTCGTCAAGGGCGAGTGCGAGATCTGCGAGCTGCCGAACCTGCCGCCGCGCCTGGCCGCCGAGGCCGAGCGCGCCTGAGCCGGCTCAGGGGGTGCGCAGCAGCGCCTCGCAGCGCTGGGCGCGCTCGAGGTCGGTCCCCGCGGCCGCCAGGCACTCCTCGTAGCTCTGGCCCTGCGGCGCCGCCGTGCCGCCGGAGAGCTTGCGGGCGGCCAGCGCCGCCAGCGCGCTCGTGAGCTCGCTCAGCGGGCGCGGGTTCGCCGGCGGGCCGATCGCCTGCTCGCGGCTCTGGTCGGTGATGCCGAGCTCGAGCGCGGCGGTGCCGTCCTTCTCGCCCGGCGTGTCGAGCAGGATGTTCACGCGGATCCGGCGCAGCACGTGGTCGCGCTCGCCGGTCCAGATGTCGACGCTCGCGTCCTTGACGGCCTTCTCGATCGCCTCGGCGCTCTGGCCGAAGCCCTTGCCGAGCCCCGCGATCGAGCCCAGCCCGCCGCCGGCCTGGCCGAGCAGCCCGCCGAGGTCGCCGAGCATCGCCTCGGTGTCCACCCCGGCCCGCAGGTGCACGACCTGCTCGCCGTCGAGCTCGGTGACGCCCTGGTCGCGCACGTCCTTCAGCCAGCCGCGCGGATCCAGGCCGATGTCGCCGAGGTCGAGGCCGCCCTCCTTGCCGCCCGATCCGCCGGGTGCGAGCCGCGCGAGATCGGCGGAGCCGAGCGAGAAGGCGCGGCCCGCGAGCTTCACGTAGCCCTCCTTGCCGGTCGAGATCACGCCGACCGAGACGCGCCCGTCACGGGTCGCCAGGTCGAGGTCGAAGTCGAACTCCGGGACCTTCGAGCCCTTCACCGCCTGGAACGGGCCGCCGAGCTGGACGGTCAGCGGCGAGGGCAGCCCGGGCACGCCCGGGGCGCGGACCTCGAAGGCGAGCCGCAGCTTGCCGCGCTCGATCGGCCTGTCGCGCGAGAAGGTGTCCTTCAGGACGGTCTGCGGATCCTGCCCGGAATCGCCGGCCGACCCGCCGCAGGCGCCGAGAACGGCCGCCGCGAGGACGAGGAGCGCGAGGAGCGGGAGTCGGGCGAGGCGCGCCATGACGGATGCAATGCGGGCTGCGCCCGCGACCGGAGCGGCACCGTAGCATCGGAGGGGTGCGCCGCCCGCCGGTTCTCCTGGCCGCGCTGCTCATCGTCGCGAGCGCCCTGACGGGAGCCGCGCCGGCCGCCGCCTCCGAGGTGCTCGTGCTCGACCGGCACGGGGACGTCCACGTGCGCGCCGACCGCCACCTCCCGGCCCCCCCCGAACCGCCGGCGCCGCCTCCGGGGGCCGTGGCGTCCGCGGCCGCCGCGCCCGCACGGGCGGCCGACGCTCCGCGCACGCTGCTGGCCGCGCTGGCCCGGCTCGAGCGCGCCGGGACGCTGCCCGCCGACCGCGCCGCCGCCTACGCGGCGAGCTACCGCGACGCGGCGCGCCTGGCCCGGCGGCTCAAGGGCACGCGGCGCAGCGAGCTGCGCGCGGTGCTGGCGAACGCGAACGCGATGGCCCGCGACGGGCTGATCACCGGCTCGCGCGCGAAGGTCGTGCTCGAGACGGTGCGCCGCAACGCGCAGTGGTGGGGCGCGAACGCGCCGCTGGCCTACGGGCGGCGGATCCGCTTCCCGGGCAGCCGGCTCGTCTGGCAGTCCTACCCGGGCCAGGGCGTGCAGATCCAGTGGCTGGGCACCTTCGGGCGGATGAACCAGCTGTTCCTCGCCAAGGACCACCCGACCGCGTTCGCGGCGATGGCCCGCGAGGTCGTCGCCTTCGCCGTGGACCGCGCCGGCGGGATCGCCTGGGAGTACCAGTTCCGCTTCGGCGGCGGGCGCCCGCCGTGGGTGAGCGGGCTGGCGCAGGGCACCGGGATCCAGGCGCTCTCGCGGGCGGCCGTGCGGCTGCGCGAGCCGCAGTGGTTCAGCGTCGCGCGCCGCGCCCTCGGGGTGTTCCGCACCCCGCCGCCCTCGGGCGTGCGCGTCGTGACGCCCGCGGGCGCGCACTACCTGGCCTACTCGTACGCGCCCGGGCAGCGGATCTACAACGCGTTCTTCCAGTCGCTGATCGGGCTGCACGACTTCGCCACCTTCGCCAACGACCCGCTCGGCCGGCGGCTGTGGCTCCAGGGCGAGCGCCAGGCGCGGGTCGAGGTCCGGCGCTCGAACAGCGGCACGTGGTCCTGGTACCAGCCCGGGGTCCCCTCGGACCTCGGCTACCACCGCGTGCTGCGCGACTTCGTCACCGGCCTGTGCGACCGCCTCAACCGCGACCGCCAGCGCGAGGCGATCGAGCTGCGCGAGCGCACCGGCAACCCGGGCGCCGTGCTGCGCAGCCTCGACCGCTGGCCCGACTCCGGGCCCTACTGCCAGTCGGCGCAGACGATGAACCGCCAGCTCTGGAAGCGGCTGCGCGCGCTGGGGCTGCCGACCCCGTTCGGCTGAGCGGCGGCGGAGCGCGGGCGGACCGCCGGGCGGCGATCGGCGAGAATGCCGGCCATGGCCACGCGCGAGATCGAGGCGAGCGGGACGACGAGCGCCGACCCGGCGGCGGTCTGGGCGCTGCTGGCCGACGTCTCGACCTGGACCGGCTGGGGCGAGTGGGACGCCGCGGGCCTCGACCGCGAGGCGCCGGCCGGCGGCGAGGGCGTCGGCGCCGTGCGCCGGCTGCGGCTGGGCCGCACGGTCTCGGTCGAGGAGATCACGGCCTTCGAGCCTCCGGCGCGGCTCGGCTACCGGCTGGTCGGGGGCAACCTGCCCGTGCGTGACTATGCCGCCGAGGTCCTGCTGACGCCCGGGCCGGGCGGCGGCACCGAGATCACCTGGCGCTCGTCGTTCCGCGGCCGCCTCCCCGGGGTCTCCGGGATCGTGGCGCGGCGGCTGCAGCCGTTCCGCGCGGACGCGATCGAGCGCCTCGGCCGGGCCGCCGAGCGGCACGGCGCCTGAGCCCCCGTGCTCGCCCGCACGATCATCCACACCGGCCCGGGAGGCGCGGGGACCACGACCGCCGCGGCGGCGACCGCCGCGCACCTCGCCGCGGCGGCCAGGCCTCGCTCGACGCCGCGTGGCCGGCCCTCGCCGCGGCGCTCACCGGCCGGGGCGCGCACGTGAGCGCCGGCGAGCCCGGCCCCGGCCCGGGCCTCGACGCGCTCGCGGGCGCGCTGGCCCTGCAGCGGGCGCTCGCCGCGGGCGACCACGCGGCGATCGTCGTGGACGCGGGCCCGCCGGACGCCGCGCTCGACCTGCTCGGCGTCCCCGACGCGGCGCGCTGGTGGCTCGCGCGCGCCGTTCCCCAGACCTCGCGGCTCGCCGCCGCGGCACCGCCGCTGGCGGGCGCCGGGCTCGGCGGGCTGCGCGCGGCGGTCCGCGACGCGATCGCCCTGGGGGACCGGCTGCACGACCCCGAGCGCACGAGCGCGCGCGTCACGATCGGACCGGGCGCGCTGAGCACGCGGCGGGTGCAGCGCCTCCTCACGGCGCTCGCGCTGCACGCCGTGCCCGCGGACGCGCTGCTCGCCCGGCCCGGCGCCGCGCCGGTCGCCGGCCCCCGGCGGCTCGAGCTGCCCGAGCCCCCGGCGGAGCCCGTCGGCCCGGAGGCGCTCGCGACGCTCGGGGCGGGCCTCTTCGCCGGCACCGACCCGCTCGCGGTGC
>JALOLQ010000389.1 GCA_025455895.1 Solirubrobacteraceae bacterium | reverse complement strand
CGGCGTTCCCTTCGAGAAGCCGCTCTCGAAGATCCGCGAGACCGTCGAGTACCTGCGGCCGGTCCTCGCCGGCGAGCGTGGGGCCGGCGGCTTCCGGCTCGAGAGCCCGCCGGCCGAGCCGGTCCCGATCGTGCTCGCCGCGCTGCGCGGGAAGATGCTGCGCCTCGCCGCCGAGGTCGGCGACGGGGCGTTCACGAACTTCCTGCCGCTGAGCGGGCTGCCGCGCGTCGTCGAGGGCGTGCGCGAGGGCGAGGCGGTCGCCGGCAAGGAGCCCGGGTCCACCGAGCTCGCCTGCCGCTTCTTCTGCCTGCCCCCGCAGCCCGACGCGGAGGGCCTGGCCACGGCGAAGTTCCTCTTCACCGGCTACGCGACGGTGCCGGTGTACAGCGAGTTCTTCCGCTGGCTCGGCTGGGGCGAGCAGGTCGACCCGATGATCGCCGCCTGGCAGGAGGGCGACCGCGCGCGGGCGCTCGAGCTCGTGCCGGAGGACCTGGTGCGCGAGATCTTCGTGTTCGGGACGTTCGAGGAGCAGCGCGCGCGCCTGGCCGAGTTCGCCGCCGGCGGCGTCACCACGCTGATCCTCACGCCGATGTGCGGCCCGGACCGGCTCGAGGAGGTCATCCGCGGCCTCGCCCCGCGGGGGGCGGGCACGTGAGCGCCGTCCCCCACGGCGCGGTGCTCGTCACCGGCGCCTCGACCGGGATCGGGCGGGCGACGGCGGAGCGCCTCGCGGGCCGCGGGATCCCCGTGCTCGCCGGCGTGCGCCGCGAGGAGGACGGCGCGGCGCTCGCCGCCACACCCGGGATCGAGCCGCTGATCCTCGACGTGACCCGCGCCGACCACGTCGCCGCGCTGCGCGCGCGGCTCGCCGGAGGCGTCCTGCGCGGGCTGGTGAACAACGCCGGCGTCGCCGTGCCCGGGCCGCTCGAGGACCCGCGCTGCGCCCGGCGCGCGGGCGGATCGTGAACGTCGGCTCGATCGGCGGGCGCGTGGGCCAGGCGTTCGTCGGCGCCTACTGCGGCTCGAAGGCCGCGCTGCGGATGACGAGCGCCGTCCTGCGCCGCGAGCTCTCGCCCTGGGGGATCTGGGTCGCGTGCGTCGAGCCGGGCGCGATCGCCACGGAGATCTGGAGCAAGGGCGATGCGGCCAGCGCCGACCTCGTCAGCGGGCTGAGCGACGAGGGCCGCGCGCTCTACGGCCGCCGGATGGAGCGGATGCGCAGCCTCGCCGGCCGCCAGGCGAGCCACGCGATCACCACCGACAAGGTGGCCGAGCGGATCGATCACGCGCTCAGCGCACGGCGGCCGAGGGCCTACTACCTCGTCGGCCCCGATGCGCACGTCGCGGACACGCTCCAGCGGGTGCTCCCCGTGCGCGCCATGGACGGCGTCATGAGCCGGATGCTCGGGGTCTGAGGCCTCGTGCCGAGCCCCGTCGTGCACTGCGAAGCCGGCCCCGAGGCGGCGGCGGAGCGCGCCGCGGGCCTGCTGGCCGAGATGATCGAGGAGGCGCTCGCCCAGCGCGGCGCCGCGCACCTCGTGCTCTCGGGCGGCACCACGCCGGAACGCGCGTACGCCCTGCTCGGCCCGCTCGTGGCCGACTGGCGGGGCGTGCACGTGTGGTTCGCCGACGAGCGCTGCGTCGGTCCGGACGACCCGGCCTCGAACGCGCGCCTCGTGCGCGAGACGCTCGTCGCCCCGGGGGCGAGCGTCCACCGCATCGAGGGCGAGCGCGGCGCCGAGGCCGCCGCCGCGGCCTACGCACGCCTGCTCGGGGAGCGGGTGCTCGACGTCGTCCTGCTCGGCCTGGGCCCCGACGGGCACACCGCCTCGCTCTTCCCGGGACACCCGGCGCTCGAGGCCGACGGCCGCGTCGCGCCCGTGCACGACGCCCCCAAGCCGCCGCCCGACCGCGTGACGCTCACGCGCGCGACCCTCGACGGCGTCCGCCGGCGCGTGCTGCTCGTCACCGGGGCGGAGAAGGCGCAGGCGCTCGCCGCGGCGCTCGGGCCGCCGACCCCCGCGACCCCCGCCAGCCTGCTGCGCCGCGAGGGCCTCGACGTCGTCGTGGACGCGCCGGCGCTGGGCGCCTGAGGCGCCCGCTCGGGCTCAGCCCGTCGCCCGCGGACCCCGGTGCACGCGCCCGTCGCGGGTGTGCTCGATCCGCGCGGCGGCGCGGGCGGCGGCGTCGGCGCCCTGCTCGCGCTCGACGAGCCAGAGCGCGAGGTCGAGGCCGCTGGTGACGCCCCCGGCGCTGAGCAGGTCGCCGTCGTCGACGACGCGCGCGTCGCGGATCACCTCGGCGCCCTCGCCGGCGAGGTCCTCGAACGCGACGTGGTGCGTCGTCGCCGGGCGGCCCTGCACGAGCCCGCCGGGCCCGAGCAGCATCGCGCCGGTGCAGACCGAGGCCACGCGGGTGCCGGCGGCGTGGCGGCGGGCGATCGCCTCGGGCAGCGTGCCGCGGCGGTACTCCGCCCACGCGCCGCGCTCGCCGCGGGCGGCCCATGCGCCGCCCGGGACGATCAGCAGCTCCGGGCGCTCGGAGAGCGGGCGGTCGACCCCGACCCGCAGGCCGTGCCCGGCGACCACCTCGGCCGCCGGGCCGTCGGCGACGAGCGCCACCTCGAACCCGGCCGCGGCCAGGACCTCGAAGGGCCCGACCGCGTCCAGCTCGTCGAAGCCGTCGTAGACGAGGATCTCGGTCCGCATCCTGCCCAGCCTACGCGTGCGCGGGCTCCGGCTCGGGCTCCGGCTCGGCGCGGCGCGCACGCCGCGGTGCCGGGGCGGGCGCCGGCGTGTCCGGCTCCGTCGA
>JALOLQ010000086.1 GCA_025455895.1 Solirubrobacteraceae bacterium | reverse complement strand
GCCTTGTAGAGGTAGTTCTCGGCGTCGTGGAAGCCGTAGCGCTCGGTGTAGTCGGCGTTGAGGTCCTTGAGCGAGGCCTCCTCGTCGGTGAGCGGGGTGCGGGTGGTGTCGGGCGTGGCCATGGTCCCTCTCAGGCGATCTCGAGCTTGATGGTGCCGTCCTCGATCCGGACGGGGAACGTCTCCACGGGTACGTACGCGGGCAGGGTCAGGGGCTTTCCGCTCCGCAGGTCGAAGAGCGCGCCGTGCCGCGGGCATTCGACGGTGCAGGCCGCGGCGTCGAGCGTGCCCTCCGCGAGCGGCCCGTCGTCGTGCGAGCAGCGGTCCTCGATCGCGAGGATCTCGCCGTCCACGTTGAAGACGCCGATCTCCAGGTCCTCCCACTCCACGATCCGGCGTTCCCCGGGGGGAAGGTCCTCGAGCGGGCAGACGCTGATGATCTCGGTCACGAACGGGCGGGGTGGAAATCCGATTCCTGCGGGCGGGATTGTATCGCCCGCGCCCGCGGCGCCGCGTCCGGCCGGCGTTCAGGGCGCCATCGTGCCGCCGAAGGTGGGGCGGCGCAGCACGGCCTGCTCGCTCACGGGGCGGGCCCCGCGCACGCGGAGGGTCACCCGCGCGGTGGCGCGGCCCCCGGTGCGGTACGCGCGGGCGGCGCGCGCCGCCGGGGCCGGGGCGAGCCGCAGCACCCAGGTGCGCGTCGTGCCCGCGCGCTGGGCGATCCGCCGCGGACGCAGGCGCGCCGTGGCCGACCCGATCCGCACGGTGCCGTGCAGCGTGCCCGCGCACGCCGCCGGGCAGCTCACCCGCACGCGCACGCCGCGGCGCCGCTCGCGCCCGGACAGCCAGGTGACGCGCAGCCGCGCCGCGGGCTGCGCCGGCGCCACGGGGCGCGGCCTGCCGGCGGGTGCCGTGGGGGCCGGCGGGGCCGTGCTGCGCGGCGCGACGGGCACCGGGGCCGCGGGCGCCGGCGCGGCGGCGGGCGGCGTGTCCTCGAAGCTGCCGTCCCAGTTGAAGACGACCGACGTGCTCGCGCCCTGCTGGGCGTCGTCGGCGGCGTTCGGGCGCCCGGTCGGGTAGCGCACGGTGAAGCGATAGGTCCGCGCCTGGCCGGGATCGAAGGTCCCGAGCACGACCGGCCCGAGGTCCTCGAGCGCGCCGCTCCAGAGCGTGGCGGGCGCGAAGCGGTTCGTCGCGTCCTGGAGGACGACATCGAGCACCCGTGAGAGGGGCTCGGGCGCGCCGGCGGGCAGGTCGGTCAGGCCGGCGGGACTGAAGGTGATCACGCCGCGGGTCGTGCCGGTGTTGGCGATCGTGATCTGGGCGATCCGCGCGGTGCCGGGCTGGAGGTTCGTCACCTGGAAGAGCGTCTGCGAGGCCGAGGCGCGCACGAGCGGCCCGCGCAGGTCGCTCGAGCCGACCCGCGGCATCGCCGGCTCGCGCTCGCCGGCGAGCGGGAGCCGCCCGGTCGCGGCCCACGCAGCGGTGAGCAGCGCGAGCACGAGGACGCAGGCGGTCCCGGCGAGGCGCGCGGTGACGGCGAGCGCGCGCATCAGAAGTCCCGGTCCCCGTCGGATTCGGTGACGGTCGCGCCCGTCACGGCGTTGCCCGCGAGGTCGCGCGCGGCGGTGCTGACCGACCAGCGCATGTCGCGCGGCGCGACCGCGGCGGCACGGATCGAGCCGGGCGCGTCGGGCGCGCCGAGCACGACCGTCACGGTCCGCCCGTCGGGGCTGAGGGTCATCGTGGCGGCGAACGTCACCTGCCCGCTGACGTAGTCCCCGCGCAGGTTGATGCCGCCGCTGCCCGGGCCGCCGGTGGCGAGCCCGAGCGCCGCGGTGAGGCCGTCGTTCAGCAGCGCGAGGCGGTCGCTGGCGCCGCCGGCGAAGAACCGCGCGCGCATCGCCGTCGCGGTGCCGTCCCAGCCCGCGAGGATCGAGCTCGGCCGGAGCGCCTCGCTGTAGCTGAGCGTCAGCCGGTCGCCGGCGTCGAGCCGGCCGGCCAGCGTCCCCGGGGTCCCGGCGTTCGCGGCGGCGATCGCCTGGGCGACGGGCGGCGTGCCGTCGGCGGTGACGACGACGACCGCGGAGGTCCCGGTGTTGCCGGCGCTGTCGGCCTGACGGGCGCGGATCGCGTAGGTGCCGTCGGGCAGGGTGGCCGGCGTGACCGACCAGGCGCCGGTGGTGGCGCTGCGGGTCGCCGAGAGGGTCTGGACGGGAGCACCCGCGGGGGTCGTGCCGGCCCAGATCTCGACGGTCACCGTCGCCTGGTCGCCGAGCAGGATCCCGGCGCCGCCGCTGATCGGCGGGCGGGCGACGGTCCGTGCGCCGTCCGCCGGCGCGGCGATCGTCACGACCGGCGCGGTCGTGTCGACCCGGAAGCTGACGGGGGCACTCGTGCCGACGTTGCCGACGGCGTCCGACTGGCGCAGCCGTGCGGTGTACTGGCCGTCGGGCAGCGCACCGCCCGGCGCGGGCGTGAGCGTCCAGGCGGCGGCGGTCCGCGTGGTCGGGAACTGGCGCACCGGCGTGCCGGTGGCCGACGCGCCCGCGTAGACGTCGAGCGTGACGGTGGCCTGATCGCCGGCCGCGTTGCCGGCGGCGCCGGAGAACGTCGGCAGCGCGGTCGCGACGACGGCGTTCGCGGCGGGCGCGGTGATCGTGAGCCCGGCCGGCGGGGTGGCGTCGACGGTGAAGGTGATGGGCGCCGAGGTCGCGCTGTTGCCGGCGTCGTCGGCCTGGGTGGCGGTCGCGGTGTAGGTGCCGCTCGCGAGCACCGGGCTCACCGGGGCGGTCGCCCACGGCTGGCCGGTGCGCGTCGCGGTGAGGGTGCGGACCGGCGTACCGGTCGCACTCGCGCCGGCGTAGAGGCGGACGGTGACGGTGGCCGAGTCACCGGTCGCGTCGCCGGCCGCGCCGGAGATGAGCGGCGCCGGTCCCACGGTGGCGCCCGCGACGGGGGCGCTGATCGCCAGGCCGGCCGGCGGCGTCCCGTCGGCGGTGAACGTGCGCGCGGCGGAGAGGCCGGCGTTGCCGCCGGCGTCGCTCTGGGCGGCCTGCGCGGTGTACGTGCCGTCCGCGAGGGCCGGCGTGAGCGTGAGCGACCACGCACCGGTCGTCGCGTTGCGGGTGGCGGTCTGGGTGCGGACCGGCGAGCCGCTCGCGGCCGGGCCCGCGTAGACGCGCACGGTCACCGTCGCCGAGTCGCCCGTGGCGATCCCGGCCGTGCCGGAGATCACCGGCGCGGCGCCGACGCGGGCGCCGGCCGCGGGCACGGCGATCGCCAGGACGGGCGCGGCGGTGTCGATCCGGAAGCTGCGGGCGGCCGAGGTCGCGAGGTTGCCGACGTCGTCGGCCTGCGTGGCCTGGGCCGTGTACTGACCGTCGGGCAGCCCGGGCGTGACGCTGAGGCTCCAGTTGCGGCCTGCGCGCGTCGCGGTGAGCGTGCGCACCGGGGTGCCCGTGGGGGTCGCGCCCGCGTAGAGGTTCACCGTCACGGTGGCCGAATCGCCGGTCGCGGTGCCCGCGCGCCCGCTGATCACCGGGTTCGGCGTCGTGAGCGTCGCGCCGGACGCGGGCGCCGTGATCCGCAGGCCGGTGGGCGCCGTCGCGTCCACGGTGAACGTGCGCGGGGCGGACGTTCCCGCGTTCCCGGCGAGGTCCGCCTGCGCGGCGGTGGCCGTGTAGGTGCCGCTCGGGAGGCCCGGGCTGACCGCGATGCTCCACGACGTCCCGGTGCGCGTCGCGGTGAGCGTGCGCACGGGGGTGCCGGTCGCGGCGGCGCCGGCGTACAGCCGGACGGTCAGCGTGCCCGCGTCGCCGGGCGCGTCACCGGCCGTGCCGCTGATCGTCGGCGTGCCGTTGACGCGGGCGCCCGCGGCCGGTGCGGTGATCGCCGGTGCGGGCGCGGCGGTGTCCACGCGGAAGGTGGCGGGCGTGCTGCTGCCGGTGTTGCCGCCGGCGTCGTCCTGGCGGGCGACGGCGGTCCAGGGGCCGTCGGGCAGCGATGTCGGGGTGACGCTCCAGGCGCCGGTGGAGCCGTCGCGCGCGGCGACGAGCACGCGGTCCGGCGTGCCGCCGGCGCTCGTCCCGGCGTAGAGGTCGACGCTGACGGTCGCCGCGTCGCCCGCGAGGATCCCGGCCACGCCGGAGAGCGCCGGGGTCGCGGTGGCGACCCACGCGCCGTCGGCGGGCGCGGTGAGCGTGATGACCGGGGCGGTCCAGTCGCCGGAGCTGAAGGTCTCGGTGTGCGAGGTGCCGGCCGTGAAGGTGGCCCCGGACGTCGTGACGCCGGCGGCCGCGAGGACGAGCAGCGCGAGCGCGGCGAGCACGCGGCGCGGAACGGGCGGGCGCCTCACGGCGTCGCCACCTCCGGCTCGCGGCGGTCCGGCCGGCTCCGGGCCTCGCGGCCCGCGTCGCGCCACAGCGCGGCGAGGACGCCGAGGGCGACGAGCAGCGCCGGCAGGCCGATCACGAGCATCCGGGTGCCCCGGTCGCTGAGCGCGCCGATCAGGTGGCCCACGTACGGCACGGCGAACACCGCTCGCGCCTGGAGCGGGTCCGGGAGCGTGAACTCCCACGGGTCGGCGGCGGCGTTCGCGTCACCCTTCGTGCGGTACACGCGGCGGCCGTCACGCTCCTCGATCGTGGCGATCCGGTGGGTCACGAGGCCGCCGGGCCCGCCGTTGGGCGGGTCGTAGGTGATGACGTCGCCGACGCGCAGGTCGGCGGGCGGGACCGCCTCGGCGAACAGCACCGAGCCGCGGTCGTAGGTCCCGGTCATCGAGCCGCCGGTGATGACGTAGCGCTCGTAGCCGAGGATCGCCGGCACGAACATCACGGCGCCGAGCACGAGCGCCAGGCCGGTCGCCGCCCACGCGAGCGCGCCGCGGGCGCTGTGGCGCGACCGCGGCGGGGCGGGGATGGTGACCGGAACGGGGGCGGCGCTCATGGCCGGAAGGGGGTCCGGCGCGGGCCTCCGCCGTGGAGGCCCGCGCCGAGCGGGTCGGAGGTTCCCGTTCCCTACGGGGTGTTCGGGTCGGTGACGGCGTTCCAGCCGAACGTGAGCGTCCCGCTCAGGCCCTGGAACGTGTTGTCGCTCGTGCTGGGCATCGAGACGGTGAACTTGTAGCGGTGCTTCTCGGCCGGCTGGTACTCGCCGAGCTCGATCGTCGCCGGGCTCGTGTCGTAGACCGGACCGGTGTAGACGGCCGGGTCGCCGAGGTCGCAGGACGGGGCGGTGGTGCCGGCGAAGGCGCCGCAGTCCTGGATCACGAGGTTCAGCTCGCCGAGCAGGGCGAGGCTGCCGGTCGGGTCCTTGGGCGTCACCGAGATCTTGCCGGCCACGCTGCCGCTGTTCTCGATGTCCGCCAGGCCGGTGCGGGTGTTGCCCGGCTTCATGTTGTCGGCGCCGAGGATCGCGGCGGTCGGCCCGGCCAGCGTGAGCGTGCCGGAGCTGAAGGTGTTGTTGACGGTCGCGACGTTCGCGGTGAAGTTCGCGCCGGAGCCGACGGCGACGCCGACGGCGGCGAGCGCCACGGCGAGGGCGGCGAGCGTCTGGCGCGGCCGGCCGGCGAGAGCGGAGAGACGGGACGACACTGGAGAACCTCCGGGGTCACCCGCGGCGGGACCCCCACCTCCCGGGTCGGCCCGGGAGGCGCCCCGGATCGGTTCCGGGGCGGCCGCGTGGTGTCGCCCGGATCGGCGCGCGCGCGAAGGGCGGGCATCGGACATCCGTCCAGGCGGACGGATGGGCTGCGCCGGGTGGCGGGACCGGCGCGGGGAGCGGCGCCGGACGCTAGATCGCGTCGGGGCGCGCGCCCGCGGGCCCGGAGTCCGGCGTCGCCGGCTCCCAGTCCGCGACGCCGCCGATCGCGGCGCTCTTGAGGACCTTCAGCGAGAGCAGCGCGCACTTCATCCGCGTGGCGGAGATCTCGATCCCGAGCAGGTCGAGGATCGCCTCGCGGTCCATCCGCGCGAGGTCGTCGACCGACATCCCGATCACCTCGTCGGAGATCATCGAGGCGGCGGCCTGGCTGATCGCGCAGCCGTGGCCGTCGAAGCGCACGTCCGCGACGCGGCCGTCGTCCGAGACGCGCAGCATGACCTTCAGCTCGTCGCCGCAGAGCGGGTTCGTGTCCTGGAACTCGAGGTCGGGCGACTCCATCGGCCCCCAGTGGTGGGGGCGCTTGTAGTGCTCGAGGATCTCCTCGCGGTAGAGCGCGTCGTCCATCGGGATCGAGGGTACCCGTCAGTCCCCGAAGATCTCGAGGACGCGGTGCAGGCCGGCGAGCAGCCGGTCGACGTCCTCATGGCTCGTGTGCACGGCGAACGACGCGCGCGAGGTCGCGCCGACGCCGAGCCACTGCATCAGCGGCTGCGCGCAGTGGTGGCCCGCGCGCACGCAGACGCCGTCGCGCCCGAGGATCTCGGCGATGTCGTGCGGGTGGGCGGCGTCGAGCGTGAAGCTCACGAGACCGCCGCGCCCGGCCGCCTCCGGCGGGCCGTGGACGGTCAGGCCCGGGACCTCGGCGAGCCGCTCGAGCGCATAGCCGGTGACCTCCTGCTCGTGTGCGCGCACGCGGGCCATCCCGAGCCCGTCGAGGAAGTCGACGGCGGCGGCGAGGCCGATCACCTCGGCGATCGGGGGCGTCCCCGCCTCGAAGCGCGC
>JALOLQ010000085.1 GCA_025455895.1 Solirubrobacteraceae bacterium | reverse complement strand
GCCGCGCGCGAGCTGCGCCGGCGCCACGGGCGCGAGAGGTTCGACGTCGTCCACGCGCATTTCGGGCTCAGCGCGTGGCCCGCGCTGGCGGCGCGCGCCCGCGCCCGCGTGCTCCAGCTGCACGGCACCGACGTGCGCCACCCGCGCTCCCGGCGGATCACCCAGGCGGCGCTGCCGTTCCAGGACCTCGTCGCCGTCCCCAGCGACGACCTGCGCGCCGCGCTGCCGCGCGGCGCGCGGCGCGTGGCCGTGCTGCCGGCCGGCGTGGACACCGGGCGCTTCCGCCCGGCTGACCGTGCGGCGGCGCGCGCGGCGCTCGGGCTGGACCCGCAGGCCCGCTACCTGCTCTTCCCCGCCGATCCGGCCCGCCCGGGCAAGCGCCACGACCGCGCGCTCGCGGTCGCACGGGCCGCGCGCGCGGAGCTCCTGACCGCCGGCGCGATCGACCCCGCGCGGATGCCGCAGTGGGTCAACGCCGCCAACGCGGTGGTCGTGCCCTCCGACCACGAGGGCTTCGGGCTGGCCGTGCTCGAGGCGCTCGCCTGCGACGTCGCGGTCGCCGCGACCCCGACCGGGATCCACCCGCGGGCGCTCGAGGGCGTCGCCGGGACGCTCTGCGCGCCGTTCGACGCCGGCGCCTGGGCGGCGGCGCTCGAGCCGGCGCTCGCCGACCCGGACGCCCGGATCGCCGGGCGCGCCAGCGCGGAGCGCTGGAGCGCCGCGGCGATGGCGGCGCAGCTGCTCGCCGCGTGGCGCGCGCTGCCGGTGGAGAAGGGCGCCCGGTGACTGCTCTAGACTCGGCCGCGCCGGGCTCTCCCGGCGCCATCGCATGGGTCTGAGGAACCGCATCTTCCGGCGGGACGCGGCGCAGGAGCCCGAGGCGCCCGCACCCGTCTCCGACGCCGCCGAGCCGGCGCTCACCGCCGACGGCGTCCCCGAGCCCGCCGTCGACGACCTCACCGTCATCCGGCCCGCCGCCGAAGGCCTCGAGCAGCCGACGATGGTCACGCCCGCCGCCGGGCACCCCGAGCCGGCGCCGGTCGAGCCCGCCCCCCAGGGCGACCCGCTCACCGGCCACCCGGAGGCCCCCGCCGCACCGGCCGAGCCGCAGCCCCCGGCGCCCGAGCACGAGCCCCAGGGCGACCCGCTGAGCCCGGCCGCGCCCGCCGAGGAGGCCCCCGCCGCGGACGCCGTCCCCGCGGACCAGATCGTCCCGGACCCGAACGCCGCCGCACTCGTCCCGCGGCGCCCGGGGTTCCGCGAGCGCGGGCGCCTGCGCCGCCGGCTGCGCTACCTGCGCGAGGTGCGCGAGCTGGGCTTCCGCGATCTCGGGGGCCTCGTCTTCGACCAGCACCGCTTCCAGCGCCCGGGCGAGCAGCTCGTGCACGGCAAGGTCGCCGCGATCGACGCGGTCGACCGCGAGCTGCGGGCGATCGAGGACGCGCTCGGCCGCCGCGCGCCCTACGACGAGCTCTTCATCCCGGGCGTCTCGGCCTGCCCGCGCTGCGGGGCGCTGCACGGGAGCGACGCGCGCTTCTGCCCGAACTGCGGCCTGGCGTTCAGCGGGCCGCGCTCGGTCGCGAGCGTCGCCGCCCCCGCCACGGCCCCCGCCGCGGCCCCGGCGCCCGAGCCGTTCCCGCCCGCCCCGCCGGCATGAGCGTCACGCCGGTCCCCCCGCCCGGGGTGCCCGAGGGCCTGGCCTGCCCGCGCTGCGGCGAGCACCTGGCCGCCGAGCAGGACTGGTGCCTGCGCTGCGGCGATCCCGCGCGCACGGTGATCGCCCCGACGCCGCGCTGGCGGCGCCCGCTCGCCGCGCTGGCCGCGCTCGGCGTGGTGGCGCTCGGCGTGCTCACGGCCGCCTTCATCGGCCTCAGCGACGACGACCCGCCGCCACCGAAGACGCTCACCACGACGACGACGCTGGCGCCCGGCGCCGCGCCCGCGCCGGGGCAGAAGACCGTCGTCCCGCCGACCACGACGACGACCACCACCACGACCGTGACCGGCGGCGCGCCGCCGGTCACCACGGTCCCGCCGACGACCACCGCGCCGGCGACCACGCCGCCCGCGACGACCGAGTAGCGCCCGGGCCTCAGCCGGGCCGCCGCGCGGCCACGCGCTGTGCCGCCTCGTCGGCCAGCGGGTGCCGGGCCGCCGGGGCCGCCGGCAGCGTGCCGGGATCGCGGGCGACCGTCTCGAGCGTCGTCACGACCCCGCGGGCCAGCGCACCGAGGTCGTAGCCGCCTTCGAGCACGACGCCGAGCGGCGCCTCGAGCTCGGCGGCGAGCCGGCGCATCGAGGCGGCCATCGCGGCGAAGCCCGCGTCGCTGACCTCGCACCCGGCGAGCGGGTCGTCGGCGTGGGCGTCGAAGCCGGCGCTGACGAGGATCAGCTGCGGCGCGTGGGCGCGCGCGGCCGGGACGACCACGTGGTCGACCATCGCGGTGAAGACCGCGTCGCCGGACCCGCCGGGGACGGGCAGGTTCACCGTGGCGCCGAGCCCGGCGCCGGAGCCGTGGTCGGCCGACGAGCCGCTGCCCGGGTAGAGCGGCCACTCGTGGATCGAGCAGAAGAGCACGCGCGGGTCGGCGTGGAAGAGGTCGTTCGTCCCGTTGCCGTGATGGACGTCCCAGTCGAGGATCAGCACCCGCTCGAGCCCGTGCGCATCGAGCGCGTGGCGGGCCGCGACGGCGACGTTGTTGAAGAGGCAGAACCCCATCGCCCGGGAGGCCTCGGCGTGATGGCCGGGCGGCCGGTGCAGCGAGGCACCGACCGGGGCCCCGGCGAGCAGGGCGTCCACGAGCGCGGCCGCGCCGCCCGCCGCGTGCCGGGCGGCCTCGTGCGAGCCGGCCGAGACGATCGTGTCCGCGTCGAGGGCGCCGCCCCCGGCGCGGCAGGCCTGCTCGATCGCCGCGCAGTACGCCGGCGGGTGCACCGCGTGCAGCAGCGCGTCGCTCGCCGCGGGCGACTCGGCGACGTCCCACCCGAGCCAGTCGCGCTCGGCGAGCGCGGCCTCGATCGCCCGGATCCGCGCGATCCGCTCGGGATGCGCGCCGGTGTCGTGGCGCGCCGAGGAATCGTGACGCAGGAGGACCGGGCGCACGCGGGATACGGTACCCGCGATGAGCGCGGAGATCGTCCACGCGGACCTCGCGGTGGTCGGCGCCGGCGCGGCCGGGCTCTACGCGGCTCTGACGGCGGCCGACGCGGGCGCGCAGGTGGCGGTCGTCAGCGCCACGCCGCTCGCGCAGACGGCCAGCTACTGGGCGCAGGGCGGGCTCGCCGCCGCGCTCGCCGTCGACGACTCGCCCGCGCTGCACCTGCAGGACACCGAGCGCGCCGGCCGCGGGCTCGTGCGCCGCTCGGCCGCCGAGACCCTGACCAGCGAGGCGCCGGCGATGATCATCGAGCTCCAGCGCCGCGGCGTGGTGTTCGACGCCGACCGCCACGGCAACCTCGCGCTCGGGCTCGAGGGCGGGCACTCGCGGCGGCGCATCGTCCACGCGGGCGGCAGCGCGACCGGGCGCCGGCTCGTGCGCCAGCTCGCGGCGCTGCTCGTCGAGCACGCGAACGTGCGCGTGCTCGAGCCGATCCGGGCCGCCGGCCTCTGGCAGGCCGACGGGCGCGTGGAGGGCGTGCTCTGCGAGGACGGGTCCGCCGTGCGCGCACGCGGCACGATCATCGCCACCGGCGGGGCGGCCGCCCTGTGGCGGCGCACGACGAACCCGCCGGGCTCGCTCGGGATCGGCGTGCTGCTCGCCCACCGCGCCGGCGCCGCCGTCGCCGACCTCGAGTTCGTCCAGTTCCACCCGACGGCGGTCACCGGCGTGCCCGGCCGCGAGGGCTTCCTCGTGACCGAGGCGATCCGCGGCGAGGGCGCGACGCTGCTCGACGAGCACGGCGAGCGCTTCGTCGAGGAGCTCGCGCCGCGCGACGAGGTGGCGCGGGCGATCTGGGAGGTGATGCAGCGCAGCGGCCGGCCGTCGGTCGGGCTCGACATGCGCGCGGTGGACCCGGCGCGGTTCCCGAACGTCGTCGAGGCGCTGCGCGAGTCCGGCCTGGATCCCGCGACCGAGCTCGTGCCGGTCGCGCCCGCCTCGCACTACGTCATGGGCGGCGTCGTCACGAACCTCGTCGGCGCCTGCGGCGTGCCCGGGCTCTACGTGGTCGGCGAGTCCTCGTGCACGGGCCTGCACGGCGCCAACCGCCTCGCGTCGAACTCGCTCTCGGAGTGCGTGGTCTTCGGCGCGCGCGCCGCACGCGCCGCGCTCGACGAGCCCGCGCTCGCGCCCGCCGCAGCGCCCCCCGCCCCCGAGCCGCTCGAGCTGCCCTCGCGCGAGACCCGCCATGCGCTGTGGGAGCACGCCGGCCTCGTGCGCACCCCCGAGGGGCTGCGCACGCTGCTCGCCGACCCGCACCCGCTCGCCCGCCTGGTCGCCCAGTGCGCGCTGCACCGCGAGGAGAGCCGCGGCAGCCACGTGCGGACCGACTTCCCGCAGCTCGACCCGGCGCTCGACCGCCACCACGCCGTCGTGCGCGACGGCGCCCCCGTGTTCGAGGCCTGGGCCTAGCCCGCGCTCCTGCCGCGCGCAGAACCCCTTAACACGAACTTCATCTTGCGTGTGTTCCAGGGTTCACACGCCGGGCGGAGAATCACTCCGCCGGGGATGGGCATCGACGCGCATCCCGGTCGCAGAACCGCAGGAGGGTCCAAACCGATGTACCAGGTCAGCAGAGCGATCTACCGCGAGCTCGCGGGCGAGATCGTCACCGGACGTGAGGGTCATGCCGACGTGCTCGCCGCGTGCGAGGCCGCGATCGAGCGCCTGGCCACCGACCGCCACTACTTCGCCCAGCCCGCGCGCACGCTGTTCCGCGACGTGCGCTGCCACTTCGGGCTCCACGCGCAGCAGCGCGTGTGGGTCGTCGTGCGCGACTACATGGACGCCGCCGAGCGCATGCTCAACGCGCTGACGACGCGCGGCCGCGACGCCTTCGGGAACCCGCTCCAGTGCCGCGCCACGACGCGCCGCGGGACGCCCTGCCAGCGGATCCCGGTCCACGAGAACGGCTACTGCCCCTCGCACCAGCACCTCGCCGCCACCGAGGAGGCCGAGGAGGCCGCCATCGCGGCGGCCCTCGAGCAGCAGCGCGAGCTCGCGCTCGCCGCCTGACCCGGCGCCCCACCCCCGCGTCACGCCGGTAGCGTCCGGCGTGATGCTGCTCGGGGTCGACGTCGGCGGGACCTTCACCGACGCCGTGCTCGCGGCGCCGGGCCGCGTGCACACCGCCAAGGCCCCCACCACGCCGGAGGACCAGTCGCTCGGCGTGATGGCCGCGGTCGCGGCGGTGCTCGCCGCCGCCGGCGCCGCCCCGGCGGACGTGCGCGCCTTCGCGCACGGGATGACGGTGGCGACGAACGCGCTGCTCGAGGGGACGACGGCGCGCACCGCGTTCGTGGCGACCGAGGGCTTCACGGACCTGATCGAGCTGGCCCGCCAGCACCGCCCCGAGCTCTACCGGCTCTGCGCGCGGCGCCCGGCGCCGATCGCCCCGCCCGCGCGCCGGATCGGCGCCCCCGAGCGGATGGGGCCCCGGGAGGTCCTGCACCCGCTGACCCGCGAGGGCGCCGCCCGCGTGGCCGAGGAGGTCGCCGGGACCGGCGCCGAGGCGGTGGCGGTCTGCCTGCTGCACGCGTGGCGCGACCCCGCCCACGAGCGCGCGCTCGCCGCCGGCCTGCGCGAGCGGCTCGGGCCGGACGTCCATCTCTCGCTCTCGCACGAGGTGGTCGGGACCTTCCGCGAGTACGAGCGCGCGGCCACGACCGAGGTGGACGCCGCGCTCTCGCCGCTGCTCGGGGCCTACCTGCGGCGCCTGCGCGAGCGCACCGGCGCCGCGGCGCTGCCCGAGCCGCAGGTGATGCAGTCGAGCGGCGGCCTGATCGACGCCGGGACCGCGGCCGGCCACGCGGCGCTGACGGTGCTCTCCGGCCCGGCCGGCGGCGCCGCCGCGGCGGCGCTGATCGCGCAGGCGTGCGGCGCGCCGGACCTGCTGTGCTTCGACATGGGCGGCACCTCGTGCGACGTGTGCGTCGTCGAGGGCGGCCGTGTGCGCGAGAGCGCCGGGCGCGAGGTCGCCGGGCGCCCGCTGGCGCTGCCGATGGTCGACATCCACACGGTCGGCGCAGGCGGCGGGTCGATCGGCTGGCGCGACGAGGGCGGCGCGCTGCGGGTCGGCCCGCGCTCGGCGGGTGCGGTGCCGGGCCCTGCCGCCTACGGCCGCGGCGGGACCGAGCCGACCGTCACCGACGCCCACGTCGTGCTCGGCGCCTTCGACGCCGACCGCCCGCTCGCGGGCGGCGTGCGCATCGACCCCGAGGCCGCGCACGCCGCCGTCGCCCGCCTGGCGGCGCAGCTCGGCCTCGACGTGGCCGCGTGCGCCGAGGGGATCGTGGAGGTCGCCAACGCGGAGATGGTGCGCGCGCTGCGGGTGATGAGCGTCGAGCGCGGCCTGGACCCGCGCGACTTCGCGCTGCTCGCCTTCGGCGGCGCCGGCGGCCTGCACGCGGCGCGGATCGCCGAGGAGCTCGGCATGCGCCGGATCCTCGTCCCGCGCGCCTCCGGCGTCCTCAGCGCGCTCGGCCTCGCCGCCGCCGGGCGGCGCGCGACGCGCCAGCGCTCGGTCCTGCGAGGCCCGCGACGTGCTGGGCGCCGCCGGCCCGGACGGGCTCGAGCGCGAGGTCGCCTTCGACGTGCGCTACCGCGGCCAGTCGCACGAGCTCACGGTGCGCGGGCCCGGGCTCACCGGGGCCGCGGCCGTGCGCGCGGCGTTCGAGGCCGAGCACGAGCGCCGCTACGGCTGGCGTGAGCCGCACGCCGAGGTCGAGGTCGTGACGGTGCGCGTCGCCGCCGTGGACCCGGGGCCGGCCGTGGACCTCGCCGCCGGCGGCGCGCCGGCCGGGCCGGTCACCGGACCCGCGGTGCTGCACCTCCCGGAGACCACCGTGGTGGTCCCCGCGGGCTGGGCGGGCCGCCACGACGCCGCCGGCACGCTCGTCCTGGAGCGAGCGGCGTGAGCGGCCTGGATCCGATCGGCCTGCAGGTCGTGACCGGCGCGCTGCGCGCCGCGTGCGAGGAGATGGGCGCGGTGCTCGTGCGCTCGGCGCACTCGGCGAACATCAAGGAGCGCCGCGACTGCTCGACCGCCCTGTTCGACCCCGAGGGCCGGATGGTCATGCAGGCCGAGCACATCCCGGTGCACCTCGGCGCGATGCCCGCCGCGGTGGCCGCGGTGGCCGGGCGCGAGCACGCTCCGGGCCGCTCGTGGGTGCTGAACGACCCGTACGCCGGCGGCACGCACCTGCCCGACATCACCGTCGTGACGCCCGCCTTCCTGGGCGGCGCGCTGCTCGGCTTTGCCGCGAGCCGCGCGCACCACGCCGACGTCGGCGGGCCGACCCCGGGCTCGATGCCGGCGGACTCGACGACGCTCGCCGACGAGGGCGTCGTGATCGCGCCGTCGGTGCTCGACGACCAGCTGATCGAGACGCTCGTCGCGCAGATGCGCCGGCCGGACCAGCGCCGGGCGGACCTGCGCGCCCAGCTCGCCGCCAACGCGACCGGCACGCGGCGCCTGGCCGAGCTGGCGGCGCGGGTCGGCCCCGAGCACCTCGGCGCGGCGACCGCGGCCGTCCTCGGCTACGCCGAGCGGCGCACGCGCGCCTGCCTGGCGGCGCTGCCGGACGGGACCCGCGAGGCGCGCGACGTGCTGGAGGCGGCCGAGGGCGACCTCGACCTGTGCGTGCGCGCGACGATCGCCGGCGACGAACTGCACCTGGACTTCACCGGCTCGGCACCCGAGCACGCCGGCAACCTCAACTGCCCGCTGGCGGTGACGGTGTCCGCCTGCCTCTTCGCCGTGCGCGTGCTCACCGATCCGGACATCCCGGCGAACGCCGGCGCGCTGCGCCCGGTCACCGTCACCGCACCGGTGGGGACGCTGCTCAACGCCACGCCGCCGCACGCCGTCGTCGCCGGCAACGTCGAGACCTCGAGCCGGGTGGCCGACCTCGTGCTCGGCGCGTTCGGGCGCGCGCTCGGGCAGGGCACGATGAACAACCTCACGCTCGGCACCGACGCGTTCACCTACTACGAGACGCTCGGCGGCGGACAGGGCGCCTGCCCGGACGCCGACGGCCCGTCCGGCGTGCACGTGGCGATGTCGAACACCCTGAACACGCCGGTCGAGGCGCTGGAGCTCGAGTTCCCGCTGCGCGTGACCACCTACGCGCTGCGCCGGGGCTCGGGCGGCCACGGGCGCCACCGCGGCGGCGACGGCGTCGTGCGTGAGCTCGAGGCGCTCGCGCCGATGGCCTACTCGCTCATCACCGAGCGCCGCCGCCACGCCCCGCGGGGCGCGAACGGCGGCGCGGACGGCGCGCCCGGGCGGAACCTCCTCACCGGCGCCGAGCTGGCGCCGAAGGCCCGCGGGACGCTCGGGCCCGGCGACCGGCTGCGGCTCGAGACGCCGGGCGGCGGCGGCGACGGCGCGCCGTAGGATCGGCGCATGCGCGTCGCCTTCCTCGGCCTTGGGATCATGGGCTCCCGGATGGCCGTCCACCTCGCCCGGGCCGGCCACGACCTCGCCGTCTGGAACCGCACCGCGGCCACCGCGGAGGCGTGGGGCGCC
>JALOLQ010000084.1 GCA_025455895.1 Solirubrobacteraceae bacterium | reverse complement strand
GAGGACACGCGCACGCGGCTGTCGTTCTTCGTCGCGATGGCCGCCTTCACCGTCGTCGCGCTCTCGATCCCGCGTGCGTTCGGCGACGACGCCCTGACGTTCGCCATCGCCTACGCGATCACCCGGGTCATGCAGGTCGGCCTCTACGCGTACGGAACCGACGAGGACGACCCCAACCACGGGGCGATCCTCCAGCTCGCGCCGGGGTTCCTCTTCAGCTCGGCGCTGATCGTGGCGGGCGCGGTGATCGGCGGCGACGCGCAGCTGTGGATCTGGTTCGCCGCGATCGTGCTCGACGCGGGCACGCCGCTGTTCCGCGACACCTCGGGCTTCCGCGTGCACGCCGGGCACTTCGCCGAGCGCCACGGGCTGATCCTCATCATCGCGCTGGGCGAGTCGATCGTCGCGCTCGGCTCGGGGGTCGAGGCCGAGGACGTGGACGCGGCGCTGATCGCCGGCGCCGCGCTCGGCGTGGCGGCCGCCGCGGCGCTCTGGTGGGCGTACTTCGACATGGTCGCGCTCTTCGCCGAGCACCGGCTCAGCACGCTGCGCGGCGCCGACCGCGCCCGGCTCGCGCGCGACTCCTACAGCTACTTCCACTTCCTCATGATCGCGGGGATCGTGCTGCTCGCGCTCGGGATCAAGAAGGTCCTCGCCGGCGAGGACGAGCCGCTGAAGACGATCCCGGCGATCGCCCTGTGCGCCGGCCCGGCGCTCTACTACCTCGGGCACATCGCCTTCCGGCTGCGCAACGTCGGCTCGCTGAACCGCCAGCGGCTGGTCGCGGCGGTCGTGCTGCTCGCGCTGATCCCGCTCGTCAAGGAGATCGACGCGCTCGTCGCGCTCGCGCTCGTGACGGCGATCCTCATCGCGCTGGTCACCTACGAGGCGGTGCGCTTCGGCGACCACCGCCGCGAGTGGCTCGAGCGCCTGCGCGCCTGACGCTCAGCCGCAGCGGTGCGCGGCGAGCGCGCGGCGGTAGACGCGCATCGCACTCGCCGGGAAGTCGCCGTGGGTCTGCGTGCGCAGCCGCGCGACCCGCTCGCGGTGGTACGGCGAGCGCAGGCTCTCGTTGTGGCCGATGACGTCCTTCAGCGCGATGCCCTCGCGGCAGCGCAGCCACGCGGTGAGCCGCAGCGACGCGCGCCGCATCCGGGCGTTCCCGAGCACGTCGCCGGGCACGGAGCCGACGTGCTCGATCCCGATCGCCGTCCAGTTCAGCCCGACGGTGTGGCGGCAGCGCAGCGCCAGCGGGACGAGCTGGTGGATCGTCCCGCCGCGGTCGATGACGAAGTGCGCGCAGACCCCCGGCCGCTCGCCGAGCTCGGGGTCCGGCACGTCGGCCGCGAACGTGTTCCACGCCGAGCGGAACGACGGCCCGGCGGTGAGGTGCTGGACGATCACCTTCGGGTCCTCGAGCCGGAACGCGCGCCGGCCGTAGTGGCGCAGGCTGTAGTCGGCCATCGCCGCCCGGCGCGCGGCCGGATACGGGATCGGCGACCAGGCGATCGGCGGGCGCGCGGGCGCGGCGGCCCCGGCGGCCGCCGCCGCGGTGGCCAGGAGCGCGGCGAGCACGCGCTCCACGGTAGCCCGCGGCGCGTCGTTGCGGGGAAACCCGGACACCGGCGGCGCGGCGGTCCGGTAGACACCGTTCTCGTGAGCGCGGAGCGGACACGACCCCGGGGACGCCGGGCCCTGGCCACCGCCGGGGCCGCGCTGGCGGGCCTCGTCGCCTACGACCTCACCCAGCGCCGCCACGCGATCCTGCGCAACTTCCCGGTCGCCGGGCACCTGCGCTACCTGCTCGAGACGATCGGGCCCGAGGTCCGCCAGTACATCGTGACCTCGAACGACGAGGAGCGCCCGTTCTCGCGCGACCAGCGCGCGTGGATCTACACCTCCTCGAAGGGCCGGCGCAACACGTTCGGCTTCGGCTCGGACAACGAGATGGAGGCGGTCGAGAGCTACGTCATCGTCAAGCACGCGGCGCGGCCCCGCGACCGCCCCGCGCCCGGCGCGCCCGGATCGGCGCCGGACTTCGCGCTGCCGGGGCCGAAGGTGCTCGGCGCCGCCCACGGCCGCACGCACGCGTTCCGCCCGCGCTCGGCGGTGAACATCAGCGGCATGAGCTTCGGCGCGCTCTCGGGCCCGGCGATCGAGGCCCTCAACCGCGGCGCGGCGGCGGCGGGCTGCTGGCAGAACACCGGCGAGGGCGGGATCTCCCCCTACCACCGCCACGGCGGCGACCTCGTCTTCCAGATCGGCACCGGCTACTTCGGCTGCCGCGACGCGGACGGCCGCTTCAGCCTCGAGCGCCTGCTCGAGCGGGTCGGCGAGGCGCCGGTCGTGGCGATCGAGATCAAGCTCTCGCAGGGCGCCAAGCCCGGGCTCGGCGGGATGCTCCCCGGCGCGAAGGTCACCCCCGAGATCGCCCGGATCCGCGGCGTGCCGGAGGGCGAGGACTGCGTGAGCCCGCCGGCCCACTCGGCGTTCACCGGCGTGGACTCGCTGATCGAGTTCGCCGAGCAGATCGCGGACGCGACCGGCCTGCCGGTGGGGATCAAGTCGGCGGTCGGCGAGCAGGCGTTCTGGGAGACGCTGGCGAGCCGGATGGCCACGACCGGCGGCGGCCCGGACTTCGTCACCGTGGACGGCGGCGAGGGCGGCACCGGCGCGGCGCCGCTCGTCTTCTCCGACCACGTCGCGCTGCCGTTCAAGCTCGGCTTCAGCCGGGTCTTCGGCGCGTTCGCGCGGGCGGGGATCACCGAGGACGTCGTGTTCATCGGCTCGGCGAAGCTCGGGCTGCCGGACAGCGCGCTGACGGCGTTCGCGCTCGGCGCCGACCAGGTCAGCGTCGGGCGCGAGGCGATGCTCTCGATCGGCTGCATCCAGGCGCAGCGCTGCCACACCGGCCGCTGCCCGACCGGGGTGGCGACGCAGAGCCCGTGGCTCACCCGCGGGCTCGACCCGCAGCTCAAGGCCGAGCGCGCCGCGGGCTACATCCGCGTGCTGCGCGGCGAGCTGCTGTCGCTCGCGCGCGCGTGCGGCGTCCCGCATCCGGCGCTCGTCGGCCCCGAGCAGCTCGAGATCCTCGGCGAGGCGTTCGCCACGCGCACGCTCGAGCAGGTCTTCGGCTACGGCCCCGGGTGGCGCAGCGTCCCGGACGCGCGGCGCGCCGAGCTCGAGGCGCTGGCCGGATGAGCGGCCGCGACGCGGACGTCCTCGTCGTCGGGGCGGGGCTCAGCGGGCTCAGCGCCGCGCGGGCGCTCGCCGCCGGCGGGGCGCGGGTGCTCGTGCTCGAGGCGCGCGAGCGCGTCGGCGGGCGCACGGCGATCGCGCATCCGCGCGAGGGCGTCGGGCTCGACCTCGGCGGGACGTGGATCGGGCCGACGCAGGAGCGCGTCGTCGCGCTGGCGCGCGAGCTCGGCGTGCCGACGTTCGCCCAGCACGGAGAGGGCGAGAACCTGCTCGAGCTCGACGGCCGGCTGCGCCGCTACCGCGGCACGATCCCCCGGGTCGGGCCGCTGACGCTGCTCGACCTCGGGCGCCTGCAGGCCGGCTTCGGACACCTGGCGCGGCGGGTGGATCCCGAGGCGCCGTGGGCCTCGCGCCACGCCGCCGCGCTCGACTCGCTCACCGTCGCCGACTGGCTGCGCCGCCGGCGCCACGGGCGCCGCGCGCGGGCGCTGCTGACGATCGCCGGGCGCACGGTCTGGGGCTCGGAACCCGAGGAGCTCTCGCTGCTCTACGCCGCGGCCTACGCCGGCGCCGCCGGCGGGATGGAGGCGCTGCTCGACACCGAGGGCGGCGCCCAGCACTGGCGCCTCGAGGGCGGAGCCGTCGAGCTCTCGCGGCGGCTGGCCGAGCCGCTGGGCGACGCGCTGCGGCTCGAGACCCCGGTGCACGCGCTGCGCCGTGACGCCGACGGCGTCCGCGCCGAGACGCCCGCGGGCACGCTGAGCGCCGAACGGGCGGTCGTCGCCCTCCCCCCGCCGCTCGCCGCCGGGATCGCGTTCGAGCCCGCGCTGCCGGCCGCCGCCCGCGGCGAGACCTGGCGGATGGGCACGCTGACGAAGTGCTTCGCCGTCTACCCCGAGCCGTTCTGGCGCCGCGACGGCCTCAGCGGCGAGGCGCTGAGCGACCGCGGCCCCGCGACGATCACCTTCGACGTCTCCCCGCCGGGCCCGCCCGGCGGGCCCGGCGTGCTGGTCGGCTTCGTCGGCGGCGACGACGCGCGGGCGCTCGCGCGGCTCGAGCCCGCCGCGCGCCGCGCGCGGGTCCTGGACGGCTTCGCGCGGCTCTTCGGCCCCGCCGCGCTGCGCGCCGAGGACTGGGCCGAGCAGGCGTGGGCGGCCGAGCGCTGGAGCGGCGGCGCGCCGGTGGCCGTCGCCCCGCCGGGGGCGCTGACGGCGATCGGGCCGGCGCTGCGCGAGCCGCTGGACCGCCTGCACTGGGCGGGGACCGAGCGCAGCGCCCGCTGGCCCGGGTACCTCGAGGGCGCCGTGCGCGCCGGCGAGCGCGCCGCGCACGACGTGCTCGCCGCGCTCTGACAGGATTGCGCGCCGATGTCCGCCCTGAAGGTCCACGCCCCGCAGCCGCCCGAGAGCGTGCTCGACCACATCGGGCCGGGGGCCGACCTGATCCTGCCGCTCGCCAACGGCGAGCCGGTGGGGATCCTCGACGCGCTCGAGGAGCACGCCGACCGGCTCGAGGGCGTGCGCGTGCACCAGATGCACCCGCTGCGCTCGCGGCGCTACATCAACGGCGAGTTCGGCGACCGCCTGCGCCACGTGAGCTACTTCCTCTCGTCCGCCGACCGCGACGCCTACTGGAACGGGACCTGCGACCTCGTCCCGAACAACTTCTCCGAGATGCCGGCGCTGCTGCGGCACACCACGAACTGCTCGCTGGTGCTGGCGGCGGCCGCACCGCCGGACAAGCACGGCTACTTCAGCCTCGGCACGAACGCGGACTACGTCGCCTCGCTGATCGGGCGCGTCCCGTTCTTCCTCGAGGTGAACGAGCGCATGCCGCGCACGATGGGCGGCCACGTGCTGCACGTGAGCCAGATCGTCGGCTGGTCGCGGGGCGACCGTGAGCTGATCGAGGTCCCGCCCGCCGTGCCGACCGAGCTCGACCACCGCATCGCCGCGCTGATCGCCGAGCGGATCCCGAACGGCGCCACGCTCCAGATCGGCATCGGCGCGATCCCGAACGCGGTGCTCGCGGCGCTCGCCGACCACGAGCACCTCGGGCTGCACACCGAGCTGCTCACCGACGGGGTGATCGAGCTGATCGAGCAGGGCGTGATCACCGGCACGCGCAAGTTCCGCCGCCGCAACAAGCACGTCGCGACGTTCGCGCTCGGCACCTCGCGGCTCTACGACTTCCTCGACGAGAACGAGGGCGTCGACATGTACCGCGTGGACTGGGTGAACAACCCGATGATCATCGGCCAGCAGCCCGATTTCGTCTCGATCAACGCCACCACCGAGATCGACCTCATCGGCCAGTGCGCGTCGGAGACGATGGCCGGGCGCTACTGGTCCTCCAGCGGCGGCCAGGCCGACTTCGCGCGCGGCGCGATGTACTCCGACGGAGGCCAGGCGTTCGTCGTACTGCACTCGCAGACGAGCAAGGGGCGCAGCCGGATCCGCGCCCAGCTCACGCCCGGCTCGGTGGTCACGACGCTGAAGAACACCGTCGACCACGTCGTGACCGAGCACGGCCTCGTCGAGCTGCGCGGCAAGTCGCTGCACGAGCGCGCGCGGCTGCTGATCTCGATCGCCGCGCCCGAGCACCGGGCCGAGCTCGAACGCGAGGCGTTCGAGCTCGGGTTCCTGCGGCGCTGAGCCTCAGCGGCTGTCCGCCTTCCAGGTGAGCGGGCCGGTGGGGCACGTGGTGGCGCCCGCGTCGCGGTCCGGCCGGAAGACGACGTCGAGCTTCCCGCTCGCGCGCGTGCGTGACAGCTTCCCGCTGAAGGAGTAGTCGACGCGGATCTTCGAGTCCTCCGGCGTCCAGTCGAAGGTGTCGCCGAACGCCCCGGTCCGGCTGATCGCGAAGTTGAACAGCTCGTCCGGGACGTCCACGCCGCCCTCCGGCGTGCAGTTGCTGTGCCAGCCGAACACGGCGCGCAGGAGCTTCGTGCGCCGGGCGTTCGTCCACAGCACGATCGGCTCGCCCTGCGAGGTCGCCCCGGCGAACACCGTGCCGGGCGCGTGGACCGCGCTCCAGCGGACGGTGCCGGTCGTGCACGTGGTCTCCGGCGTCTCCTCGGACCCGGGGGCGAACACCGTCACGTCGGCCTTCAGCGTGCCGGAGGAGCGCTGACGGCCGAGCCGGCCCTTCAGCTCGATCGAGATCGCCGCGGTCCGGCCGCCGTCGACCTCCTCGCCGCGGAGCAGCGTCGCCCGCAGCGTGCCGCGCGTGAGCGTCTGCAGCAGCAGCGCGTCGCCCGGCGCCATGGCGCCCGGCTTCAGCGCCGACATCGGCATCGTCCGCACGGGGATGTGGAGCGGGTAGCCGCGGCCGTTGGCGCAGCGGGCCTTCACGGCGAGCACGGCCGAGCGCAGCCGCATCGCCTTCGGGTCGATCCGCAGGACGATCGCGTCGCCGCCCGCGGCGGACGCGAGGGTCCCGCCCTCGATGATGTCCGCGGCCTGCGCGCCGGGCGCGCCGGCCGCCGCGAGGACCCCGACGGCGAGG
>JALOLQ010000083.1 GCA_025455895.1 Solirubrobacteraceae bacterium | reverse complement strand
GGCCGCCGCGACGCTCCAGCGCAAGACGGCGTGCCTGCGCTCGTTCTCGCGCCACCTGCGCCGCGAGGGGATCCTCGACGCCGACCCGACGGCCGACCTGCGTGCGCCCCGGGGCAGTCAGAAGCTGCCCGAGGTGCTCAGCCGCGACGAGGTCCTGCGCCTGCTGGCCGCGCCGCGCGGCCAGAGCCCCGCGGCGCTGCGCGACCGCGCGCTGCTCGAGCTGATGTACGCCTGCGGGCTGCGTGCCTCAGAGGCGACCGGGCTGCTCGTCGGCGATCTCGACCTCGACGCGGGGATCCTGCGCGCGCGGGGCAAGGGCGCCAAGGAGCGGCTCGTCCCGGTCGGCCGCCAGGCGGTCGGCGCCGTGCGCGCCTACCTGCGCTCCGGGCGCCCGCAGCTGGTGGGGCTGCGCGAGGAGCCGCACCTGTTCGTCAACCAGCGCGGCACCGGCCTCACGCGCCAGGGGCTCTACAAGATCGTCCGCGGCCACGCCGCGGCGGCCGGGCTCGCCGGGCGGATGAGCCCGCACACGCTGCGCCACACGTTCGCCACGCACCTGCTCGCCGGCGGCTGCGACCTGCGCGCGCTGCAGGAGATGCTCGGCCACGCGGACATCGCGACCACGCAGATCTACACGCACCTCTCGGCCGACCGGCTCAAGGACCAGTACTTCGCGGCCCACCCGCGCGCCACCGCGCGCTGAGCGCTGCTCTCAGGTGGGCGGGACCGCGGCCTCCGGCGCCTGCCCGATCACCGCGCGGCTGTCCTCGCCGCGGATCATCACGAGCGCGATCACCGCGCCGACCAGGGCGATCAGCGCGCCGCCCAGGAACGCGGCCTGGAAGCCCTCGGTGAGCGCCGCGGGGAGGTCCGGGCGCCCGGTCGCCTGCTCGAGCACGTGGTCGGTGCGCGCCGTGGCGACCGCGGCGAGGACCGCGAGGCCGAGCGCGCCGCCGATCTGCTGCCCCGCGTTGATGAGGCCCGAGGCGAGCCCGGCCTCGTCGGCGCGCACGCCGGTCGTGCCGCCGATCGTCACCGGGACGAACGAGAAGCCCAGGCCCACGGCGGCGAGCAGCGACGGGATCAGCACGTCGCCCCCGAAGGAGCCGTCGACGCTGATGCGCGAGAAGAGGAACAGCCCGGCGGCGACGAACAGCAGCCCGGCGACGACGACGGGCTTGAAGCCGATCCGGCCGACGAGCTGGGCGGCCCCGCCGGCGGCGAGGATGATCGTGATCGCCAGCGGCAGGTAGGCGAGCCCGGACTTCAGCGCGTCCCAGCCGAGCACCTGCTGCATGTAGAGCGAGATGAAGAAGAACATCGAGAACAGCGAGGCGCCGACGAGCAGCCCCGTCAGGTAGGCGCCCGAGCGCGTCCGCGAGGCGAAGATGTCGAACGGCATCCGAGCAGCGCGAGCGCGAGCGCGATCAGCCCGATCGTCTGCGCCGAGCCCCAGCCCGCCTCGTTGGCGTCCACGAGCGCGTAGATCAGCAGCCCGACGCCGGCGGTCACCGTGAACGCCCCGGCGAGGTCGAAGCCCTCGCGCTCGCGCTCGTCGCGGCTCTCGGGCACGAGCCGCGGCGCGAGCACGACGGCGAGCGCCGCCACCGGGACGTTCACGAGGAACACCCAGCGCCAGCTCAGGTACTCGGTGAGCAGCCCGCCGAAGAGCACGCCCGCCGCGCCGCCGGCTCCCGCCACGGCGCCCCACACGCCGAGCGCCCGGTTGCGCTCGGCGCCCTCGGTGAAGGTCGCGGTGAGGATCGAGAGCGCGGCGGGGGAGAGCAGCGCGGCGCCGATCCCCTGGACCGCGCGGGCCACGACGAGCATCGTCTCGTCCTGGGCCAGGCCGCCGGCCAGCGAGGCGATCGCGAACAGCACGAGCCCGGCCATGTAGATGCGCCGGCGGCCGAGCAGGTCGGCGAGCCGCCCGCCGAGCAGCAGCAGGCCGCCGAAGGTCAGCACGTACGCGTTGACGACCCAGGAGAGGCTCTCCTGGCTGACGTCGAGCGCCCGGCCGATCGACGGCAGCGCGACGTTCGTGATCGACGCGTCGAGGACGACGACGAACTGGCTGGCGGCGAGCAGGGCGAGCAGCGCGCCCTTGTGGACCTCGCGGGCAGGGGCGGGCGACGGCACGCTGGCGGGCATCGCGGGAGGATCGCATCCCGTGCGGCGCGGGCGCCGGCGCCGCGCCCTGTGCGAGCATCGGCGCCGATGCCCGCCGGTCCGGCCGACCCGCCCCGCCGCGCCTTCGTGGTGGTGATCGACGCGCTCGGCTTCGGGCCCGAGCCGGACGCGGACGCCTACGGCGACGCCGGGGCGAACACCCTGCTGCACCTCGCGCAGGCCGTCGGCGGGCTCGACCTGCCGGTGCTCGGCGGGCTCGGGCTGGGGAACATCGCGCCGCTGCCCGGGGTGCCGCCGTCCGCCGCGCCCGCGCTCCACGGCCTGCTGCACCACGAGGGCCCGGGCAAGGACTCGACGACCGGCCACTGGGAGCTCATGGGCGCCCCCGCGCCGGCGCCGCTGCCCACCTACCCGCAGGGACTGCCGCCCGCGCTGTGCGCGCGGCTGGAGGCCGCCACCGGGCACGAGCTGATCGGCGGCGAGGTGCTCGACGGGCTCGAGGCGCTCGAGCGCCACGGCCCGGAGCACCTGCGCAGCGGCGCGCTGATCGCGTACACCTCGGTGGACTCGGTCGTCCAGCTCGCCGCGCACGAGGACGTGCTCCCGCAGGCCGCGCTCGAGGACGCCTGCGCCGCGGCGCGGATCGCGCTGCGCGGCGAGGACGCGGTCGGCCGGGTGATCGCGCGGCCGTTCCGGGGCGTCCCGGGCGCCTTCGAGCGCACGGCGGGCCGGCGGGACTTCACACTGCCCGCGCCGGGTCGCACCGCGCTCGACGCGCTGCACGAGGCGCGCGTGCCCGTCCACGCGGTCGGCAAGGTCGACGACCTGTTCGCCGGGCGCGGCGTCGACGTCGCGCACCCGGGAGCGACGAACGCCGCCGCGCTCACGGCCGTCGGCGCGCTCCTGGGCGAGCTCGAGCACGGGGCGGTCGTCGCGAACCTCATCGAGACCGACCAGCGCTACGGGCACCGCAAGGACGTCACCGGCTTCCACGCCGCGCTGCGCGAGATCGACGCGGCCGTCGGCGCCTGGCTCGGCGCGCTGCGCCCCGGCGACCTGCTCGTCCTCAGCGCCGACCACGGCGTCGATCCCGCGATGGCGCACTCCGACCACACGCGCGAGCGCGTGCCGCTGCTCGCGCGCTTCGCCGGGGACGGCGGCCGGCGCCACGACGGGCCGATGGCGGACGTCGGGGCGAGCCTCGTCGCCTGGCTCACCGGGCGCGCGGACCCGGCGCTGCGCGGCCGGCCGTTCTGCTGAGCGCCATATCCTCGGGCGCGATGCCCGAGCTGCCCGAGGTGGAGACGATCCGGCGCGGGCTCGCGCCGCTCGTCGAGGGCCGGCGGCTCGAGCGCCTGGAGATCGCCGACCCGCGCTGGTGCGCGCCGCTCGCGCCCGATGAGCTGCGCGCGGCCGTCGAGGGCCGGCGGGTCGAGCGGCTCGACCGGCGCGGGAAGTGGCTCGTCTTCGACCTCGAGGACGAGGTCGCGCTGATCTGCCACCTGCGGATGACCGGGACGCTGCTCTACGACCCCGACCCGGCCGAGCCCTACCAGCGCGTGCGCTTCGCCCTCTCCGGCGGCCACGAGCTGCGCTTCTGCGACCCTCGCCGCTTCGGCACCGGC
Organism: Solirubrobacteraceae bacterium; assembly: GCA_025455895.1. Taxonomy (GTDB): domain Bacteria; phylum Actinomycetota; class Thermoleophilia; order Solirubrobacterales; family Solirubrobacteraceae; genus F1-60-MAGs163. The sequence goes on along the minus strand of JALOLQ010000083.1, from coordinate 5,655 downwards.
GAGCTCGCGCTCGGCGCGACTGCGCGGGCCGCCTTCTTCGCCGAGCGGCTCGGGCCCGAGCCGCTGGACCCCGCGTTCGACGGGGCCGCGCTGCGCGCGCTCGCGCGCGGGCGCCGCGCGCCGGTGAAGGCGTTCCTGCTCGACCAGCGGCGGATCGCCGGCGTCGGGAACATCTACGCCGACGAGGCCCTCTTCCGCGCGCGGGTTCATCCGCTGCGCGCGGCGGGCGCGCTCAGCCGGGCGCAGTGCGACGCGCTCGCGCTCGGCGTGCGCGAGGCGCTCGAGGCCGGGCTCGCCGCGGGCGGCGCGACGATCGACGACTTCCGCCGCCCGGACGGGGTCTACGGGGCCTTCCAGCACGAGTTCCTCGTCCACACACGGGCGGGGGAGGCCTGCCCGCGCTGCGGCGCGGAGATCGTGAAGCTCGTCGTCGCGGGCCGCGGGACGTACGTCTGCGAGCGCTGCCAGCCGCGGCCGCGGCGGGTCAGGCGGCGGCCGTCAGCGTCTCGAGCCGGCCGCTCTGGTCGGCCATGACGAGCTCGCGAAAGCCGCCCAGCAGCTCGCCGCCGATGACGATCTGCGGGAAGCTCAGCATGCCCGTGCGCTCGTGCAGTGCGGTGCGTCCGGCCGGGTCCTTTGCCAGATTGATCTCCTCGAAGGCGATCCCGCGCTTCTCGAGCAGGTCCTTGGCCCGCGCGCAGAACGAGCAGGGATCGGTGGAGTACACGAGCACCTCGGCCATGACGTCAGTACGTATAGCAACGGGATCCCGATGCCCGGCCCGCTGACCACGGAGGCCGTCGTGCTGCGCTCGATGCGCTACGGCGAGGCCGACCGGATCCTCCACGTCTACACGCCGATGCGCGGGCGCGTGAGCGCGATCGCCAAGGGCGTGCGCCGCTCGCGCAGCCGCTTCGGCGGGCGCCTGGAGCCGTTCTTCCGGCTGCGCCTCGGCCTGCACGAGGGCCGCAGCGAGCTGCTCACCGTCACCGGGGCCGAGACGGTGAGCGCCCACGCACGCCTGCGCGAGGACCCCGACGCGCTCGACGCCGCCGCGCGCGCGTGCGACGCGGTCGGGCGGCTCTTCGACTCCGCCGAGCCGCACCCGGAGGTCTTCAACCTGCTGTGCACGATGCTCGCGCTGCTGGACGCCGACCCGGCCGGCGCGGCCGCGCCCGCGCGCCGGCTCGCGTTCCGGCTGAAGCTGCTGCTCGCCGCGGGCTACGCGCCGCAGCTCGGTGCCTGCGTCACGTGCGGCGAGGCGGGGCCGATCACCGCGTTCTCGCCGGCCGCGGGCGGCGTCGTGTGCGGGGCCTGCGAAGCGGGGGCGTTCGCGCTCGACGCCGAGGCGCACGCGTTCCTCGTCGACGCGCTCGGGCGCCCGCTGGCCCAGGCGCCGGCGGCCACGGCGCGCGTGCTGCGCCTGGCCGACCGGGTCGTCGTCGAGACCGCCGAGCACCACGGGCACGTGCGCCTGCGGGCCGCCGCGTAGCGCGCGGCGCCGCGATGCGAGAATCGGGGGCGTGGATCCGCACGCCCAGCCCGGCCCCGTCGCCGCCGCCTTCGCCGAGCGCCGCGCGGCGCTCGAGGAACGGACGCTCGCGCCCGCCGCGGCGCGCTCGTGGCCTGCGCGCCGGCGGGTCCCCGAGCCGGACTGCGGGCTGCGCTCGCCGCTGCAGCGCGACCGCGACCGGATCGTCCACAGCAAGGCGTTCCGGCGCCTGAAGCACAAGACGCAGGTGTTCGTGGCGCCCGAGGGCGACCACTACCGCACGCGCCTGACCCACACGATCGAGGTCACCCAGATCGCGCGCACCGTCGCCCGGGCGCTGCGGCTCAACGAGGACCTCGCGGAGGCGATCGGCCTCGGGCACGACCTCGGGCACCCGCCGTTCGGCCACATCGGGGAGGGGTTCCTCGACGCCTGCCTGCAGGAGCGCTTCGGCCGCGAGTTCCGCCACTACGAGCACTCGCTGCGGGTCGTCGACGTGCTCGAGCGCGACGGGGCCGGCCTGAACCTCGGCGAGGACGTGCGCAACGGGATCGCCTGCCACTCGGGCCGCGCGCCGCTCCCGCGCACGCTCGAGGGGCGGATCGTGCGGCTCGTGGACCGCGTCGCCTACCTCAACCACGACATCGACGACGCGCTGCGTGCCGGCGTGATCGGCGAGCCCGACCTCCCGGCGGGGCCGATCGCGGTGCTCGGGCGCAGCGGCTCGCGGCGGATCGACGTGCTCGTGCACGATCTCGTCGAGCACTCCGAGCGCGCGGGGGACATCGTCCAGGGCGACGAGGCGGGCGCGGCGATGGACGAGCTGCGCACGTGGATGTTCGAGCACGTCTACCTCGGCCCGCAGGCGCGTGCCGAGCACGAGCGGATCCGGCGGGTGATCGGCACGCTCTTCGCCCACTACGCGGACGATCCGGAGCGGATCCCCGACGGCGGGGGAGCGCCGGGCGCGGACACCGCCCAGCGGGTGACCGACTACCTCGCCGGGATGACCGACCGCTACTGCATCCGCGTGTTCGAGGAGCTCACCGTCCCCGAGTCGTTCGCCGCGTAGGGTCTTCCGCGATGGCCCGCTACACCCCCGAGTCGATCGAGCGCGTCCGCGACGCGGCCGACATGCTCGACCTCGTGGGCGCGAAGACCGAGCTGCGCCGCTCCGGGCACCAGTGGATGGGCACCTGCCCGTTCCACGACGAGCGCACGCCGTCGTTCAGCGTCAACGCCGAGGAGAAGGTCTTCCACTGCTTCGGCTGCGGCGAGGGCGGCGACCTCTTCAAGTTCGTCGAGCTGACCGAGGGGCTGCCGTTCCGCGAGGCGGTGGAGCACCTCGCCGACCGCTACGGCGTGACGCTCGAGGTCGTCGACGAGGACCCGGACGCCGCGCGCCGGCGCGAGCGCCGCGAGCGGCTGCTCGAGCTGCTCGAGCGGACCGCGGCGTGGTACGTGCGGATGCTCTGGGAGTCCGAGGAGGCCGCCGAGCCGCGGGCGTACCTGCTCGGGCGCGGCCTCGAGGAGCAGTCGCTGCGCGCCTTCCGGGTCGGCTACGCGCCGAGCGCGTGGGACGCGGTGCTCGTGAACTCGCGGCGCGCCGGCTACGCCGAGCAGGAGCTCCTCGACGCGGGGCTCGCGGGCCGCGGACGCAACGGCAACCTCTACGACTTCTTCCGCCGGCGGCTCCAGTTCCCGCTCTGCGACGCGCGCGGGCGCGTGCTCGGGTTCGGCGGGCGCGCCGTCGGCGCCGACCAGAAGCCGAAGTACGTCAACTCGACCGACAACGCCGTCTACCACAAGGGCCGCCACCTGTTCGGCGCCGACCTGGCGCGCTCGGCGGCGGCGAAGGCGGGGCAGGTGCTGCTCTGCGAGGGCTACACCGACGTGATCGCGATGCACCAGGCGGGCCTCGTGAACACCGTCGGCCTGATGGGCACCGCGCTCACCGACGACCAGGTGACCGAGCTGGCGCGGCTCGCGCCGGTGGTCCTGCTCGCGCTCGACGCCGACAGCGCCGGCCAGGAGGCGATGCTCAAGGCCGCGCGCGTCGCCGCGGGCCGCAGGCTGGAGCTGCGCGTCGTGCCGCTGCCCGCCGGGCAGGACCCCGCGGACCTGCTCGCCGCGGAGGGCGCCGACGGCCTGCGCGAGCGGGCCGCGGCGTCGGTGCCGTTCGTGCGCTTCCGGGTCGAGCGCGAGCTCGAGCGCGGGGACCTGAGCGAGGCCGAGGGCAAGGACGCGGTCGTCGAGGCGCTGAAGCCCGTGCTCGGTCCGCTGGCGCCGAGCGCGATGCGCGACGAGCTGATCGAGCTGTCGGCCGGCCGCCTGGGCGTGAGCGGGCCGAAGCTGGTCGAGTGGCTCGCGCAGCCGCCGCGCCGGGCGCCCGAGCCGCGGCGGCGCGTCCCGGCGCCCGAGGCCGAGGCGGGGCCCGCGGCGCCGCCGCCCCCGCCGCCCGCACCGACGCGGACGATCGTCGACCCGGTCGCGCGGGTCGAGCGCGCGTTTCTCATCCAGTGCCTGGCGCTGCCCCAGGAGGGGATGGCGGTGCTCGCGCGCCTGGACCTCGAGCAGGACATCACGACGCCCGTCTACCGGCGCGTCGCCGCGCTGATGCGCGAGCACGCCGGCGAGCCGCTGCGGGCCGACCCGCAGGACGAGGAGCTCACGAAGGCGATCGCCGAGCTCCAGGTGCGCTCGGCGCAGGCCCAGCCGAGCCGCGCGGCGCTCGAGGCCGAGCGCCTGCGCCTGGAGATCGCGCGGATCGACCGCGAGATCGCCGTCGCGTCGCGCTCGTCACCCGGCGCAACGCGCTGCGCGACGCCGTCGAGCGCGAGGTCGAGGCGACGCTCGAGCAGTCCCGCCACGCGGAGTGAGGTGCGCGACGAGCTCCGGGGGTGGGATTCGAACCCACAACCCTTCGGTTAACAGCCGAATGCTCTGCCGTTGAGCTACCCCGGAACGAGCGGCCGCGAGAGAACCGCGAACCGCGGCGGCGAAGTCTAGGGCCTCGGATCGATGTGTGCGACACCGGCCTCGATCTCGGCGTGGCAGTTCGCGCAGACCAGGACGCACTTCGCCGCCTCGGCACGCAGTTCGTCGATCGCGCGCGTCGTGCCGTTGCGGATCGTGAACGACTTCTCCGCCGGAAAGCGGTGATGGAACTGGAGCGCGCCCGCGTGGCGGTCGTAGCCGCACAGGCGGCATGCGCCACCGGCTTCGGCGATCAGGACGTCACGGACCTTCGCGCGCCGGCGGGTGACCGCCTCGGCGCGGCACCGGCGGCAGCGCAGGACGCCGCGCGCGTCGGCGTGGAACGGCGCTCGGCCGTGGTGGCGGCACGTCCGCCACACCGTCGGCGCCCGCCGCGTCCGTACCGCGCGGGCCTCGCGCGCCTCGGGGGTGGCGAGCGTGCGCAGGCCCGCGCGCTCGAGGCGGCGGCGCACCGTCACCGGAGCGACGCCGAGCGCCGCGGCGATCTCGCTGACGCTCAGGCCGTCGGCGACGAGGCGCCGGAGCTCGCAGAAGTCGTCCTCCATGACGGGGCGAACACTAGTTCGCCTGCCGGACGGAGGAGCGCTCCACCAGCCGCTCCACCAGCTCCGCACCACGCACCCCGGCGTCATGCGCGGCCGACCAGCGCGCAAGCGCCGTCGCCCGGCTCGCCAGGCGCCGCTCGGTGAGCGCCCGCTGCACCGCCAGGCGCACCGACGACGCCGACACCAGCCGCCGCGGGATCCGCACGCCCGCGCCGGCCCAGTCCACGCGAGCGGCGTTCTCGTTCTGGTCGCCCGCCGCGGGCGCGACGACCACGACGCACCCGGAGGCCAGCGCCCGCATGACCGTCCCGTGCCCGCCGTGGCAGACGACCACGGCGCACTGCGGCATCGTGCGCCCGTAGCTCACCCACTCGACGAGCCGCGTGTTGCCGGGCACGCGCACGTCGCCCGCGAGCGGGCGGCGGTTCCACGTCGCGAGCACGCGCACCCCGCGCAGCGTCCCGAGCCCCTCCAGCGCCGCGCGCAGGAGGTGGTGCTCGGCGTCCTGGGCGGTCGAGGGCGCCACGAGGACGAGCGGGCCGTCACCCGGCGGGAGGCTCACGTCGGCGGCGGGCGGCTCCCAGAGCAGCGGGCCGATCACCTCCGTTCCCGGCATGGACC
>JALOLQ010000082.1 GCA_025455895.1 Solirubrobacteraceae bacterium | reverse complement strand
CAGGCGATCGACGCCGCGCTCGCGCGGCGCCCGCCGCTCGACCCGGGCACCCGGCTGCTCGACGCCGCGCGGACGAGCCTCGGCGTGCTCGGCAAGGCGGACGTGCAGGCCGGCGCGATCGTCGTGCTCTCCGACGGCTCCGATCGCGGCAGCCGCACCAGCGCCGCGCAGATCGCCCGCCTCGCCGAACGGGACTCGGTGCGCGTGTACACCGTCGGCGCCCGCTCGCGCTCCTACGAGGCGGCCACGCTGCAGGACCTCGCGCGCGCCACCGGCGGGCGCTACCTCGGCGCGGCCAGCGGCCCCGCGCTCGTGCGCCTCTACCGCGCGCTCGGGAGCGAGCTGGCCAACAGCTACGTCCTGCGCTGGCGCTCGCAGATGCCCGCGGGCGACCGCGTGCGCGTCGTCGCCGACGCGGGGGGGATCCTCGCGCGCTCGAGCTACGTCGCGCCGCCCGTCGCGCTGGCGACGTCCGGCCGCCCGCGGGCCGAGAGCTTCTTCGCCACGAACGCCGGCATCGCCGTGGTGGCGGTCTCCGCCCTGCTCGCCGTGCTGCTGCTGTTCTGGGCGCTGATGGGCGGGCGCGGTGGCGGCCACGGCGTGCGCGAGCGCGTCGCCGACTACGGCCCCGAGCCGCTCCCGGCGCTCGAGGGCGGCCCCGAGCGCGGGAAGGCGCAGTCGGGGCGCTGGGCGGCGTTCGCCGAGCTGCTCGACATCGGCGGGATCGAGGCCTCCCCGGGGCGCATCGTGCTGCTCACGCTCGCCGGCGGCGCCGCCGCGGCGCTCGCCGTCGGGGTGGTCACCGGGAGCGCCGTGGTCGCGGTGCTGATGCTGCCCGTGGCGGCGCTCGTCGCGTGGGCGCTCGTCCGCCGCGCCGTCACCCGGCGCCGTGAGGCGTTCGCCGGGCAGCTGGCCGACAGCCTCCAGGCCGTCGCCTCCGCGATGCGTGCGGGCCACAGCTTCGCCGGCGGCCTCGCGGTGCTCTGCGAGGAGGCGCCGGAACCGGCCGCCTCGGAGTTCACGCGCGTCATCGCCGACGAGCGCCTCGGCGTGCCGCTCGAGGACGCGTTCGAGAGCCTGCGCCGGCGGATGGACAACCGCGACGTCGAGCAGGTGGCGCTCGTCGCGGTCCTCCAGCGCGAGACGGGCGGCAACGGCGCCGAGGCGCTCGACCGCGTCGTTGAGAACCTGCGCGGCCGCGAGGACGTCCGGCGCCTGGTCAAGACGCTCACCGCGCAGGGCCAGCTCAGTCGCTGGGTGCTGACCGCGATCCCCGCCGCGCTGCTCGGCCTGCTCGCGCTGATCGCCGGCGACTACGTCGCCCCCCTCTTCGAGACGACCGCCGGCCATGTGCTGCTGGTCCTGGCCGGGCTGCTGTGCGTGGCCGGCTCACTGCTGATCGACCGCATCGTGAAGATCGAGGTGTGACCCCGTGACCCTGCTCCTGATCGTCGCCCTGGCGCTGTTCTCCTACGCGGCGCTGCTCGTGGCGCGGGTGGCGCTCGCCCCCCGCGCTCGGGCCGCCGACCGGATCGCGCAGATCGACGCCTACACCTTCGGCGGCGCGCCGGCGCCCGTCTCGGATGAGCGTCCCTCGCCGGTCGAGGCACTCGGCGCCGCCCTCGCGGGACGGGCGAGCGAGCAGCGCCTCGCCCAGGTGCGCACCCGGCTGCTCGCCGCCGGTCTCTATGGCACGAGCGCCGAGCGCTACCTGGGCATCCGCGCGCTGACCGCCGTCGCGATCCCGGTGCTGATGCTGGCGCTCGTGCTGATGTCCGACATGGCACCCGGGATGTCGGTCGTGCTCGTCGGCCTGGGCGCCTTCTGCGGCTGGGCGCTGCCCGAGGCGATGCTCGCGCGCCGCGGGCGCCTGCGGCTCGAGCGCATCGACCGCGGGATGCCCGAGCTGGTCGACCTGCTGGTCGTCGGGGTCGAGTCCGGCATGGGGTTCGGCGGAGCGCTGCGCGCCGCGGCCGGTCGCGTCGAGGGCCCGCTCGGGGACGAGCTCAAGCTGATGCTCCGCGAGCAGAGCCTCGGCGCCTCCAACGCCGACGCGCTGAACCACATGCTCGAGCGCGGCGACACGCCCGCGGTGCGCGCGTTCGTGCGCACGATCAACCAGGGCGAGCGGCTCGGTGTCTCGATCGGCCAGATGATGCGCTCGCTGGCCGAGGAGATGCGCAAGCGGCGCAAGGCGAAGGCCGAGGAGCTGGCGCACAAGGCGCCGGTGAAGATCCTCTTCCCGCTCGTCTTCCTGATCTTCCCGGCGATCTTCATCGTCCTGCTCGCGCCGGCCGTCATGAAGCTCTCGGAGAGCCTGTCCTGATGAGCGCGTTCGAGGTCCTCATGTCCGGCCTGCGCGCGCGTCGCGCGTCCCGCACCGCGGCCGTCGTCGCCGCCACGCTGTCCCTGTCGGTCGCCGCCGGGTCGCTGGCGAGCGCCGGCGAGACGCCGGCCTGCCCGGCGCCCGAGACCGCGCAGACGGTGCCCGTCCCGGTGCCCGAGGGCACGACGCCGGACCCGGCGTGCGAGCAGCCGCCCGCGCTCGAGGAGCCGGCCCAGCCGGAGCCGAGCCCTCCCGCCGAGGCGTCGCCCGCGCCGGCCGAGCCGGCGCCCACGCCGGCGCCGGCCCCGGAGCCGCCGCCGGCTCCCGAGGCCCCGGTGGCTTCCGAGCCGCCGCCGGCTGCGCCCGCAGCGACGGTGCCCACCCCGCCCACGGCGCCCGCGCCCGCGGTCACCGAGGAGCCCACGTCCGCCGGTGCACCCGCGGCGCAGCCCCGGAAGGCGGAGCGCCGCCGGGCCGGCGGCACGAAGCGCCCGGACACCGAACCGCCGCGCTCGCTGCTCGACGCCCCCGAGGTGCCCGCGGGCACCTCCGGCCCCGCCGGCGAGCCCGTCTTCGGCGCCGTCAGCGTCGACTGGTCCTCGCTGACCGCGCTCGCGCCGCCCGCCTTCGGCTCGGGCGAGGCCACGCGGTTCCCCGGCCCGCTGTTCCTGCTGCCGATCTACGAGGCGGCGGCCGCCCAGTACAACGTGCCGTGGCAGGTCCTGGCGGCGATCAACGAGATCGAGACCGACTGGGGCCGCAACACGAGCACCTCGAGTGCCGGCGCGCAGGGCTGGATGCAGTTCATGCCGGGAACGTGGGCGGCGTGGGGCGTCGACGCCAACGGCGACGGCGAGCGCAACCCGCACGATCCGGTCGACGCGATCTTCGCGGCCGCCCGCTACCTCAAGGCCTCGGGTGCGGTGGAGGACCTGCCGCGCGCGATCTTCGCCTACAACCACGCGGACTGGTACGTCGCGCGGGTGCTCGAACGTGCCCGGGCGATCGGCGACCTGCCCGAGGACCTGCTCGCCACGCTCACGGCCGAGGGCCGCCGCCGCGCGGTCACGATCCGGCGCGCGAGCGGCACTCCCGGCTACCTCGACGAGGATGCCGAGGCGCGCACGATCGGCCAGGTCATGCTGCTGGGCGAGCGCGCGCTGCGCCGCCACGTGCTCGCCGACGAGCGCATCGAGATCTACGGCTGCGGCCGGCAGGACGTCGAGGCCGGCATCGTCGACCGCCGCGTCCTCCAGGCGCTCGCCTTCCTCGCCGCCCGCAACCTCGACCCCGCGGTCACCTCGCTGCGCTGCGGGCACGGCTACTACACCGCGAGCGGCAACGTCTCCGAGCACTCCTCGGGCAGCGCGGTCGACATCGCTCGCATCAACGGCACGCCGATCCTCGGCCATCAGGGCCCGGGATCCGTCACGGAGGACACGATCAGGATGCTCCTGCGCCTGCAGGGCGGCATGCGGCCGCACCAGATCATCAGCCTGATGGCGTACGACAACGCCTCGCACACCTACGCGATGGGCGATCACGCCGACCACATCCATCTCGGCTTCGCCCCGCTGCGCGACCTCGAGGAGACGCCGTGATGCGCCGCGTCCTGCCGCTCTGCGCGCTCGCCGCCCTGCTGGCGGTGCTGCCGGCGCCCGCCACCGCGAAGCTGCGCGCGCCCGCGCCGCAGTCGCCGGCCGCCGGCGCGGACGTCGAGGCGGCGCCCGCGCTCACCTGGGCCCCGGTGCCCGGCGCCGACCGCTACGAGGTCGTCGTCGCCGCCGACGCGCAGTTCGGGTCGCCGATCGCCGGCGTCAACGGCAACCGCCGCGGCGCGGCGACGCGCAACACCGCCGCGGCGCTCGACGAGAACCTCGCCGACGGCGAGTACTTCTGGCGCGTGCGCGCCGTGGACGAACGCGACCGCTCCGGCCCGTGGTCGCGCACGCGCTCGTTCACGAAGGACTGGACGACCGCGCCGGCGCTCTCCGCGCCCGCCGACGGCGCCTCGGTCACCTGGCCGGCCCAGGCGCTCCTCCTGCGCTGGAGCACCGTCCCGCACGCCACCCGCTACATCGTCACGATCGCCAGCGAGCCCGGCCTGGCCAACCCGGTGCTCGGCACCTCGCGCGACCCGGTGAAGACGCGCGGCGCGCAGTTCGCGCTGCCGGGCACGCTCGCCGCCGGCACCTACTACTGGGCGATCACGCCGCTCGACGAGTCCGGGCACCAGGGCCAGCGCTCGGAGGTCCGGCGCTTCACCTGGTCGTGGCCGACGGCGACCGCCACGCGGGTCGCCGACGTCAACGACACCGCGCAGGTCTTCGACCCGCAGTTCTCGTGGGATCCGGTCCCCGGGGCGGCCTCCTACGAGGTCGAGGTCAACACCTCGAAGGACTGGGCGCCCGGCTCCGAGGTGTGCTGCACCGATCCGACCGTGGGCACCTCGCTCTCGCCGCTGAAGATCCTGCGCAACAACGTCTACTACTGGCGCGTGCGCGCCGTCGACGCGAACGGCAACGCCGGTGCCTGGAACGAGGGCCCGTCGTTCCAGAAGGACTTCGACAACCTCACCCCGTCGATCGCGAACCTGCGCGTGCGCGACCGGGCCGACGCGGCGCTCGTCGGCCCCGTGCCGCAGACCGACTCGCCGATCATCGCCTGGGACCCGGTCCCCGGCGCCTCGAGCTACACCGTGCAGACCGTGCCCTACGAGGCCGGGGCCTGCCCCTGGGGGAACATCGCCGCCGCCGACGAGGTGATGGGCGAGCTCTCCCAGGACAACACCGCCGCGACCCACTACACCTACGGCCTCGGCCGGCCCGGGGTCGGCATCCAGGGCCCGATCTCGGCCTCGATCGCCGGCGCCTCGTACAACGACACCGGCCTCGTCGACGGGAAGTCCTACTGCGTGCGCGTGCGCGCGCGCAGCGACCGGGTCGACGACGACAACGGCTTCGTCAGCGACTGGACGCAGATCAACGGCCTCGGCCAGCCGGCGTTCAGCTTCAAGGATCCCGCGCCGGTCCCGGGACCGCCGCCGGCCCCGTTCGCCCTCGCCTCCGGCAGCTACCTCAGCCCGGCGGAGGGCTCCGCCGCGCCGCGCCTGCCGCTGTTCACGTGGAACCCGGTGCCCGGTGCGAACGGCTACTGGATCGTGGTCGCCCGCGACGCGAGCTTCACGACGATCGTGGACTACCACTTCACCCGCTTCGCGCAGTACTCGCCCGGCTCGGGGTTCTTCGGCAGCTGGAAGTCGATCAAGACCTACACCGACGAGACCACGCGCTACTGGTGGGCCGTGATCCCGGCGACCGGCGCCAACGGCTCCGGCGCGTCGACCGTCCCGTCCCAGAACGCGCCGCGGCAGTTCGACAAGAGCTCGGTGCCCCCGGCCCTGCTCGCGCCGGCGACCGGGGCCGACGTCAGCACCCAGCCGATGTTCCGCTGGACGACGAGCGAGGGCGCCCGGCGCTACCAGCTGCAGGTCTCCCAGGACCCGACGTTCGGCAACCCGATCGACGACGTCACCACCGCGTCGACCGCCTACACGAGCTCCACGACCTACCCGGCCGACACGCAGCTCTACTGGCGCGTCGGCGCGCGCGACGAGAACGACGTGCGGCTCAACTGGTCGGCGACGGGGAGCTTCGTCCGGCGCCTGCCCGTGCCCGCACCCGCACCCGGGAACCCGGCCGGCGGCGACGCCATCCCGGCGCTCGGCTGGACGCCGGTGGCGGGGGCGATCTCCTACGACGTGCGCGCCGACTGGGTGGACGGCAAGACGAGCGACACGACCGTGACCTCCACCGCGTTCACGCCGGTCGAGTTCTACGGCAACGGCGTCTGGCGCTGGAAGGTCCGCGCGAACTTCCCCACGCGCGGCGGGCGGCCGGTCTCCGGCGGCTACTTCCCCGCACAGAGCTTCGTGCGCAGCATGGGCAGCACGCCGAACGTGCGCGCCGCGCGCACGGCGAGCCGCGTGCTGCTGTCCTGGGACCCGGATCCGGCGGCGGTGAGCTACCGCGTGGAGATCTCGCGCACGAGCGGGTTCGGGACGGGCACCGAGCGGCGCACGACGAAGACGACGAACTTCGCCCCCACGCTCGACGGCGCCGCCAAGACGGTCGGGGGCACGCTCCACTGGCGCGTGGCCTCCGCCGACGCCGGGAGCAACCAGGGCGCGTGGACGACGGGGACGTTCGTCGTCCCCAAGCGGATGCGCGTCACGGCGGTCGGGCGACTGCGCCGGGGCCGCGCGGGTCTCGCGGAGGTCCGCGTCAAGGACGCATCGGGGCGGCCGGTCGCGCGCGCGCTCGTGCGCGTCAACGGGCGCGGGCTGAGGAGCGTCGCTCGGCGCACGAGCACGAAGGGCACGGTCCGGATGCGGCTCACGCCGCGCCGCGCCGCGACGCTCACCGTCACCGTGACCCGCAAGGGCTATCGCGACGCTCGCACGACGCTGGTCGT
>JALOLQ010000081.1 GCA_025455895.1 Solirubrobacteraceae bacterium | reverse complement strand
GCGGGATGCTGCGCATGACCGAGGAGTGGCCGCCGGAGGTGCCGGCGCACTGGATGGTCTACGTCGCCGTTGAGGACTGCGACGCCGCGTGTGCGCAAGCCCGCGAGCTGGGCGGCACGGTGAGCGTCGAGCCGCACGACATCCCGGTCGGGCGCTTCGCCGTGCTCGGCGACCCGCAGGGCGCGTTCTTCTCGGTGATCGCGATGGCGCCGGGGACGGCCGCCTGAGGGCGCTCAGATCGCCGGTGCGACCGGAGCCTCCGGCCCGCCGGCGATCGTCCGCGCCCGCCACGAGGACCAGGCGAGCGCCCCGAGGCCGAAGACCGACGCGACGACGAAGCCCAGCACGCCGATCACCGGCAGCGCGGCGACGCCGCGCAGGATCGCCCAGCCGGCGAGGAACGCGAGCGCGCGGTTGCGCGGCTCGCCGATCAGCAGCCGGCCGAGCACCCAGGCGCTCGTCACGTAGCCGAGCGCGGCGAGCGGGAGCAGCGCGAGCAGCAGGCCGACTCCGAACGGGACGCCGACGAGCGTCGCGATCGCGAGCACCGCGACGAACGGGAGCAGCAGCGCGAGCACGAAGCCGACCCCGATCGCCGGGCCCCAGCCGGTGCGCATCTGCCGGGAGACCGCGTCCGCCGCGCGCGGCCCGAGCCACAGGAGCAGCAGCCCGAGCGCGAGCGTCGAGAGGCTCACGGCGACCCACCACCACACGGAGGCCAGGAACGGCACGGCGCTGTCGATGTCGGCGTCCACCTTCTCGACGCCGTCGGCGACGCGCGCGCCTGGAGCGACCTGCGGGCGCTCGGAGACCCAGCTCACCCCGCCGCCGACCACGGCGGTCGGCTCGAGGATCGCGCGGCCGCCGATCGTCACGACGTCACCGCGCACCGTGCCGGCGATCCGCACGGTGCCGTCGACGGCGAGCACGTCGTCGCGCACGACGGCCCCGCGCGGCACGGTGATCGGGCCGTCGATGGTCACGAGCGTGCCGGCGCGCTCCCCCGGCTGGAGCTTGATCGCCCCCTTCACGACGAACTGGTCCCCGGCGCCGCCGAGGTCGACGTTCACGTCGGGGTTCGCGCCCAGCGCGGCGCCCGGGAGCGCGGCAGCGGTGAGCAGGGCCGTCAGCACGACGGCGAGCAGGCGGAGCATGCCGGGGACGCTACGCCTCGATCGCCCCGGGCGCCACGGGGCCCGCACCCGTCCGGGCTCGGGGGTTTTCCACAGTGCCCGGGCGGCGCGGCGTCGTAGGCTTCCCGCCATGGCGCAGCTCACCCACACGGCGCTCGGATCCTGGTCCGGCGGGCGCTTCATGAACTTCGGCACCGAGATCGCGCAGGAGCGGCTGCTCGCCCTGCTGCGCCCCGGCGGCGGCGTCGACACGCTCGTCACCGCCGACGTCTACGGCCAGGGCGGCGCCGACGAGCTGGTCGGCCAGGCGCTCGCCGGCCTGCCGCGCGAGAGCTACCGCCTGGCCGGCACGATCGGCCACGACTTCTACACCGGCGAGCGCGCCGGGGCCAAGGGCTTCCCGCGCTTCACGAACCCCGCGCTGCGCGGCCCGGAGGAGTACGCGGGCTACCTGCGGATGGCCTGTGAGAAGAGCCTCGAGCGCTGCGGCGTCGATCGCTTCGACCTGCTGATGCTGCACAACCCCGACCGCACCGGCTACACGAGCGAGGCGGTCTGGGAAGGGATGCGCGCGCTGCGCGACGCGGGGCTCACCGACATGATCGGGGTCGCCCCCGGCCCGGCGAACGGATTCACGCTCGACGTCATCGACTGCTTCGAGCGCTTCGGCGCGGAGATCGACTGGGCGATGCTGATCCTCAACCCGTTCGAGCCGTGGCCCGGGCAGCTCGTGATCCCCGCCGCCGAGCGCTACGGCGTGGACGTGCTCGCGCGGGTCGTGGACTTCGGCGGGATCTTCCACGACGACGTGAAGCCCGGCCACGTGTTCGGCGAGCGCGACCACCGCACCTTCCGGCCCGCGGGCTGGGTCGAGGACGGGGCGGCGAAGCTCGAGCGGGTCCGGCCGATCGCCGAGCGCCACGGGCTGACGACGCTCCAGCTCGCCTGCCAGTGGACGCTCGCGCACGCGCCGGTGAAGAGCGTCGTGCCGACGCTGATCCAGGAGGTCGGCGACGACGCGCGGCCCGTGGAGGACAAGCGCGCGGAGCTGGCCGCGCTGCCGCCCGAGGTCGTGCTGAGCGCCGAGGAGGTCGAGGAGATCCGCGCGATCGGCGACAACACCGGCTGCATGGCGCTCAAGGGCGGCGTGCCGAACTACGACGGCGAGCCCGTGGCCGACAACTGGCCGCTCGACGGCGAGCTCGAGGCGCTCGCCGGGCGCTGGTCGATCGATCCGCGGCGCGAGCTCCAGCCGCAGGGCTGACCGCGATGCCCGAGCCGCTCACCCTCGAGGGCCTGCCCGCCGATCCGCTCGAGCTGCTGCGGGCCTGGCTCGCCGAGGCCGAGGCGACCGGGATGACCGACGCCAACGCGATGACGATCGCCACCGCCGGGGCCGACGGGCGCCCGAGCGCGCGCACCGTGCTGCTGCGCGGCGTCGAGGCCGACGGGCTGCGCTTCTACACGAACCGCGAGAGCCTCAAGGGCCGCCAGCTCGCCGAGAACCCGCGCGCGCAGGCGCTCTTCTTCTGGCGCGAGCTGGGGCGCCAGATCCTCGTCCACGGGCCCTGCGAGCCGACGAGCGACGCGGACTCCGACGCCTACTTCGCCACCCGCCCGGCGGGCTCGCGGGCCGGCGCGTGGGCCTCGCGCCAGGGGCGCCCGCTCGCCTCCCGCGAGGCGCTGCTCGCCGAGGTCGCCGCGGTCCAGGAGCGCTTCGCCGGCGGCGAGGTCCCGCGTCCGGCGCACTGGGGCGGCTACCTGCTGGCGCCCGAGGCGATCGAGTTCTGGCAGGCCGGGGAGTTCCGCCTGCACGACCGCTTCGTCTACGCGCGCGAGGACGGCGGCTGGCGCGTCGAGCGCCTGTCGCCGTAGCGGCTCAGCGCGGGGCGCCGAGACGCAGGCCGACCCGCGTGCCGACCGGGCGCTTGAGGCCGGCCCGCAGGCTCTGGCCGACGACCACCGGGTTGCGCGTCCCCGCGGCGGCGCGCTGCACGCGCCCGGCGTCGCAGCCGGCGGCGTCGAGCAGCCGCCGCGCGAGCCGCAGCGACAGCCGCCGCACCATCGGAACCCGGCACGAGCGCAGCACGCGCACCCGCTGCACGTCGAGGCGCGCCTGGGCGGCGTTGTCGGCGGGGATCCGCTCCGCCGTGGAGGACCCGAGGTTCACGCGCACGCGGCCGGCGCCGGTGCGCAGGCCCTGGAGCAGCAGCACGACCGTGGCCCGCTCGCCCGCGGCCAGGGTCCCGAGCTCGCAGCGCAGCGCGGGGACGATCACGCACGAGCCCTTCGAGGTGACCACCGACGAGACGCGCAGCCGGTCGTTCAGCGACGTGGTGAGGGCGACGTCGGCGGCGGGGCTCACCGCGAGGTTGTCGATCGTCGTGACGATCCCGCGCTCGTCGCCGAGGTCGACGATCGCCCCGCGGCGCAGCTCCTCGATCCCGGCGCGCAGGTCGGCCAGACACGGCGAGCCGGTGATGA
The DNA here is from genome assembly GCA_025455895.1 of Solirubrobacteraceae bacterium. Taxonomy (GTDB): domain Bacteria; phylum Actinomycetota; class Thermoleophilia; order Solirubrobacterales; family Solirubrobacteraceae; genus F1-60-MAGs163. Next base: position 3,202 of record JALOLQ010000081.1, on the reverse strand, counting down.
TCGGATCGGTCGGGCAGCGGTCCTGGCTCTCGTCGCCGTAGCCGTCGCGGTCGGCGTCCGGCTCGAGCGTCGCCGCGACGTTGGGGACGAGGTCGGCCGTCACCTTCGGGGTGAACGGCATCGCGTCGGGCTCGTTGAGCGGGACGTGGAAGAGCAGCGCGCCCGGCGCGGGCACGCCGCAGGCGAGCGCCGGGCCGGCGGGCTTGGAGAGCCCGAGCACGTCGCCGGCCTGGACGGGCAGGCGCGTGGCCGCCGTCGCCTCGCCGGACGCGCCGAGCGTCACCGGCACCGTCGCCACGCCGGTCCAGCGGCTCTCGAACGGGCGGAACACGCGCAGCGCGGCGCCGGCGCCCGGCGGGCCGGCGAAGCGCGTGCGCATCGCGGTGATCACGCCGCCGGACCCGACCGTGTAGGGCACGCCGCCGCCGAACACCGTCTCGGCGTCCGTGCCACAGGTGGTGGTGGCGGCCGGTTGCGCGCCCACCGACCCCAGCTCGGTGGCGGCGACCGCGGGCGAGGGGCTGGCGAGGAGCAGGCCGCCGAGCAGCGCGCGGAGCGCGGTGCGGCGGAACATCGGTCCAGAGTAGGAAATCGCGAGCGGCGATGCGCCGATCCTCGGGCGCGCCGGTAGGGTCGTTCCATGTCGAACACGAACCGCCGCTTCCTGCTCCGCGAGCGTCCCACGGGCCGCATCGAGCCCTCCACCTTCGAGCTCAGCGAGGAGCCCGTCCCCGAGATCGGCGACGGCGAGGCGCTGCTCCGCATGGAGTACATCTCGCTGGATCCGACGAACCGGATGTGGATCAACGAGACGCCGACCTACCTCCCGCCGGTGGCGATCGGCGAGGTCATGCGCGCGGTCGGGATCGGCCGGGTCGACGCCTCCCGGCAGGAGGGCTACCCGGAGGGCGCGCTCGTCCAGGGGCTGCTCGGCTGGCAGGAGTACGCCGTCGTCTCCGACGCGATGCCCGGGTTCGTGATGCCCGAGGCCGAGGGCATCCCGGTCAGCACGTACCTCGGCGTGCTCGGCCAGAACGGGCTGACGGCGTACGTCGGCATGCACGACATCGGCGCGCCGAAGGAGGGGGAGACGGTCGTCGTCTCCGCCGCCGCCGGGGCGGTCGGCTCGGTGGCCGCGCAGATCGCGAAGATCATGGGCGCGCGCGTCGTCGGGATCGCCGGCGGGCCCGAGAAGTGCGCGTGGCTCACCGGCGAGCTGGGGCTCGACGCCGCGGTGGACTACAAGGCGCCCGACTTCCGCGCGCAGCTCGCGGCGGCGACGCCGGACGGGATCGACGTCGACTTCGAGAACGTCGGCGGGGAGATCATGGACGCCGTCTTCGCGCGGCTCAACGTCCACTCGCGCGTCGCGCTCTGCGGCCTGATCTCCGGCTACAACGCCGAGGAGCCGCCGCCGGGGCCGCGCGCGTTCGGCAACCTGCTGATCCAGCGCACGAAGCTCCAGGGGTACATCGTGCTGGACCACTTCCACCGGATCGGCGAGGTCTCCGAGATCCTCGCCGGCTGGATGGCCGAGGGCCGCCTGCACAACCGTGAGACGGTCGTCGAGGGCTTCGAGCAGCTGCCGACGGCGATCAACATGCTGTTCGACGGGGCGAACACCGGGAAGCTCGTCGTGCGGCTCTGACCGCGCTCTCAGAGTTCCTGAAGAGGGCGGGGCGATGCTGCCTCTCGTCCCGCCCCCCACCCGAAGGAGCAACCACCCATGAAGCGAGCACTTCTCTCGGCCGTCACCGCGGCCCTCGCCACCGCCGCGGTCCTCGCGACCGTCGGCTTCGGCGCCACCTCGAAGAGCACGACACGCTCGTCGTCGAACCAGAGCGCCTCCTCGCAGACGCAGTCCGGTCCCCCGAAGACCATGAAGCAGGTCTACGAGGAGATGCAGAAGCAGCGCGCGGCCCAGCAGAAGAAGCTGGCCGAGGCGATCGGCGTCAGCGTCGCGGATCTCGAGAAGGCCCAGGACAAGCTGAAGGCCGACCGCCTGGCCGCCGACGTCAAGGCGAACCGCCTCACGCAGGCGCAGGCCGACGCGATCAAGGCCTGTGAGGCCGCCCCGCTCACCTGCGACCGCTCGAACCTCCCGGCCGGCGGCCACCGCGGGCATCGCGGGCAGCGTCCCGACCGTGACCAGTACGCCAAGGACCTCGCGGCCGCGCTGAACGTGGACGTCGACAAGGTCACCGAGGCGCTGCAGAGCACCCGCCCCGAGCGCTCGAAGGGCGAGGGCTTCGGCGGCCGCGGCCACCGCGGCGGCCCGGGCCACGGCCCCGGCGGCCCGATGGGCGGCCCGGGCGGCGGCCCGGGCATGATGGGCTGAGGCCCGTGGCGACGGCCGGGCGAGGGAGAATCGGGCTCCGGTGACTGAGCCGCCCCTCGTCCTGGTCGTCGACGACGACGCCGCCATCCGCGAGGCCCTCGAGCGCGCCCTGCGCCTCGAGGGCTTCGCCGTGGGCGTCGCCGAGGGCGGGCGCGCGGCGCTCGCCGAGGTCGCCCGCCGGCCCCCGGCGGCGATCGTCCTCGACGTCACGATGCCCGACCTCAACGGCCGCGTCGTCTGCGCGCGGCTGCGCTCCGACGGCGTGCGCACGCCGATCCTGATCCTCTCGGCGCGCGACGAGGTCGACGACCGGATCGCCGGCCTCCAGGCCGGCGCGGACGACTACCTCGTCAAGCCGTTCGCGGTCGAGGAGCTCGTGCTGCGCCTGCGCGCGCTGCTGCGCCGCGCGGGCGAGGACGCCGCCGAGGACGGCGCCGCGGACCCGTCGGCGCCGGTCGCGGTCGGCGACCTCGTCGTCGACCCGGCGGCGCGGAGCGTGCGGATGGCCGGGCGCGAGGTCGAGCTCACGCGCCGCGAGTTCGAGCTGCTCGAGGTGCTCGCGCGCAACCCCGGCATCGTCCTCAGCCGCGACCGCCTGCTCGAGCTCGTCTGGGGCTACGACTGGGCCGCCGACGGGAACGTCGTCGACGTGTTCGTCAGCTACCTGCGGCGCAAGCTCGAGGCCGAGGGGGAGCCGCGGATGATCCAGACCGTCCGCGGCGTGGGCTTCGTGCTGCGCGCGCCGGGCGGGGAGGGCGCGTGAGAGGCCGCTTCGCGCCGCGCTCGCTCACCGGCCGCGTGACGCTCGCCGCGGTCGCGGCGGTCGGCGCGGCGCTGCTCGTCGCCGGTCTCGCGGTGATCGTC
>JALOLQ010000080.1 GCA_025455895.1 Solirubrobacteraceae bacterium | reverse complement strand
GGCGCCGGCCGGCGCTGTTCGGCATCGGCGCCTTCGCGCTGCTCGTCGCGCTCACGATCCCGATGTTCCAGCTCGACACGGGCATGCCGTCGATCAAGGTCGTCCCCGAGGACGACGGCTCGCGGATCGGCTACACGCAGGTCCAGGAGGCCTTCGGCGAGGGCGCTCCGGGAACGCTGCAGATCGTCGCGCCGAAGCGGGACGCCGCCGAGGTCCAGCAGCTCGCGCAGCAGGACGAGGGCATCGCCCGCGTCATGCCCGCGATGCCGGGCTCGGGTGACAGCGTGCTCGTCCAGGCCGTGCCGAAGCAGGATCCGTCCGATCCGGCGATCGGCGCCACGATCGACCGCCTGCGCGACACGCTCCCGGTGGGGGCGCTCGTGGGCGGCGCGGTGGCCGAGAACCACGACCTCGAGAACCTGCTGGGGGCCAAGACCCCGCTGGTGATCGGCGTCGTGCTCGTGCTGAGCTTCGCGCTGCTGCTGCTCGCGCTCCAGGCGCCGCTGATCGCGATGGCCGCGCTGCTCATGAACCTGCTCTCCACCGGCGCCGCGTTCGGCGTGGCGAAGCTCGTCTTCCAGGACGGCAACCTCGCCGGGCTGCTCGGCTTCGAGTCGCAGGGCTTCCTGAACGCCTGGGGCCCCGTGTTCTTCTTCGCGATGATCTTCGCGATCTCGCTGGACTACACGGTGTTCCTGCTCAGCTCCGCCAAGGAGCACTGGGACCGCTCGCACGATGCCAAGGAGGCGATGGTCGGCGGGCTCGCGCACTCCGGGCGCGTGATCTTCGCCGCCGGCGCCGTGATGGTCGCGGTGTTCTTCACCTTCGCCCTCAGCGGCCCGCTGCCGCCGAAGGAGATGGGGATCATCCTCGGCGTCGCGACGTTCCTCAACGCGATCGTCGTCCAGCTCGTGCTGATGCCGGTGATCCTGCGGGTGCTCGGGGCGAAGGCCTGGTGGCTGCCGAAGGCGCTCGACCGGGTGCTCCCGGATGTGCGGTTCGGGCACTGAGGACACCGCTCCGCGTGCGGGCTGCGCTTCATCGCGTCACGGACGAGCCGTGACGCGTCCTACCAGGGGGTCGTTGAGATGCACAACGTGAACACCGATGCGCTGCGCGCCACCCACGCCGCCGCGCAGGCCGATCCCGCGAGCGCCCGGCAGGCCGTGCGCTTCGACGGTTCGTGGCAGGTCGAGGAGGGTGCGCCGCAGTTCGTCACGGAGATCCCGCTCCCGGACGGGTCGAGCGTGAGCTTCGCCGCGGACTTCCCGCCGCCGATGGGCGGCCGTGGCCAGGCCCCGAACCCGCTCGCCTACTGCTTCTGGGGCGGGCTGGCGTGCTACGCGATGTCGTTCGCCCAGGAGGCCGCGCTCGCCGGCGTCGAGCTGCGCTCGCTGCGCGCGACGGTGACGACCGACTTCAACATGGGCTACGCGCTGGGCGTCGGCGAGGACCCGCCGGTGGAGCGCCTGGACTGGGAGCTCGACGTCGACGCCGACGCGAGCCCCGAGCAGCTCGAGGAGCTGAAGGCCGCCGCCGACGCCCACTGCCCCGGCGCCTACTGCATCCGCAACCCGGTCGAGCTGCGGACGAGCCTGGCGGGGTGAAGGCTCCGGGCCGGCTCCGACGGTCGGCGTGGCGGATCCTCCTTGAGCGTTCGGGAAGATCCGTCACGCGCGCGCCGCGCGCTCGCGCCGGCGGTGGCGCGGGGTGACCGCTTCGCGCCGCAGCGTCACGGCCGCGCACGTCGCGCGGCCGTGACGCGTGCGGGCGTCGCTTCATCACGACGTCGCAAGCGCCGTCGTGTCCTGCCAGGGGGCCGTGGACTGGGGGCCGGACCTAGACGACCAGCCCGTGGCGGACCGTGTTCTCGGTGACGACCTGCGGCTCGGTGAAGTGCAGCAGGTAGTCCGGGCCGCCGGCCTTCGTGCCGGTGCCGCTGAGGCGGTTGCCGCCGAACGGCTGGCGGCCGACCATCGCGCCGGTGATCGCGCGGTTGACGTAGAGATTGCCGACCGGTGAGCGCGCGATCACGTGCTCGACGGTGCGCGGGTTGCGGCAGTAGAGGCCGCCGGTGAGCGCGAAGGCCAGGGCGTCGACCCGGTCACAGGCCTCGTCGACGCCCGTCACGCGCTCGACGGCGAGCAGCGGGCCGAAGATCTCCTCGTGGAGCACCGGCGAGTCCGAGGGCAGGTCGGCGGCGATCACCGGGGCGCGGAACCAGCCCTCGGCGGGCACCGCGGTCTCGCCGCCGGCCACCAGCCGCCCGGTCCGCGCGGCCAGCTCGGCGTACCGGGCCACGCGCTCCTGCGCGTCGCGCTCGATCACCGGCGGGACCGTCGTCCCGAACGTCTCGGCCTGGCCGACGACGAGCACCTGGGCCGCGCCCGCCAGGCGCTCGAGCAGCGCGTCGGCGATCGCCTCGTGCACGAGCACCCGCGAGGCCGCCGAGCACTTCTGGCCGGCGTAGGCGAAGGCCGAGCCGATGATCCCGGGGACCGCGTCGTCGAGGTCGGCGTCGGCGTCGACGATCACGCAGTTCTTGCCGCCGGTCTCCGCCACGACCCGGGGGAGGTGGCGGGCCCCGCGCGCCGGGGCCTCGGCCGCCGCGCGCAGGATCTCGAGCCCGACCGGGACCGAGCCGGTGAAGGCGATCGTCTGCACCTGCGGGTGCGCGGCCAGCGCGGCGCCGGTGGCGCCGTCGCCCGGCAGCAGCGCCACGGCGCCCGCGGGGACGCCCGCCTCGCGCAGCGCTCGCACGAGCTCGCCCCCGCAGCCCGGCGCCTGCTCGGCGGGCTTCAGCAGCGCGCAGTTCCCGGTGGCGAGCGCGGCCGCGGTCATGCCCAGGGGGATCGCGAGCGGGAAGTTCCACGGGGCGATCACGCCGCACACCCCGCGCGGGCGGTGGACGAGCACGTTGCGCTCCCCGGGCGGCTGGAGCAGCTCCCCGGCGGCGTCGCGCTCGGCGAGGATCACCGCGCCGCGCGCGTAGTACTCGAGGAAGTCGATCGCCTCGCAGACGTCGGCGTCGGCCTGGTCCCAGGGCTTGGCGCACTCGCGCACGGCCAGCGCGGTGAGCCGCGCCCGGCGCTCGCGCAGCAGCGCGGCGGCCCGCAGGAGCGCGGCGGCGCGCTCGGCCGCGGGGGTCGCCGCCCACGACGGGAACGCGGCCCGTGCGTCCGCGACCGCCGCGTCGACCTCGGCCGCCGACGCCGCCGCGGCCACCGCGACGACGCGCCCCGGCGCGCCGGGGTCGGTCGAGACGATCGCATCGCCCTCGCGCCGCCCGTCGCCGATCCACACCGGCACGCGCAGCGGCAGCTCCGCGTCGAGCTCGCGCAGAGCGGCCAGCAGCCGCTCGCGCTCCGGTGCGCGGCGCAGCTCGGCGAGCGGCTCGTTGGCGAACGGCGCGAGCGCGCTCATGGCGCCGCCAGCAGCTCGTCGAGCGGCGCGCCGGTCGCCTGGTCGTGCAGGAAGCTCTCGTTGCTCGTGTTCTCCAGCAGCCGGCGCACGAGGTAGGCCATGCCGGCGACGAGGTCGCCCACGGGGCAGTAGGTGCGCACCCGCCTCCCGGTCGCCGCGAGCGCCGCCTGCAGCTCGTCGCCGAGCCCGCGCAGGACCTGGAGCTCCAGGTCGGCCGGCCCGCCGCCGGCCTGCTCGTTGGCGGCGATCGCGTGCGCGACCGAGCGCAGGTTGTGCGAGGCGATCGCGATCCGCACCGGGGCGCCGCCGGCGCGGGCCTCGACGAGCCGCCGCGTGAGCGCCTCGAAGTTGCGGTCGCTGTCGGCCTTCACCTCGAAGACCGGCGGCTTCCAGCCGTGCTGCACGGCCTCGACGACCTCGTGGTCCCAGTAGGCGCCCTTCACGAGCCGGACGGTCAGCGGGCTCGCGCGCTGGTGCTCGCGCGTCCAGGTGAGCAGGCGCTCGAGCTGCGCCGGAGACTCGCGCAGGTAGGCCTGCAGCACGACGCCCGCCGAGGGACCGGCGGCGAACTCGTCCTCGGCGAGCACGGTCAGGACGAGGTCGGTGACCGCCTCGATCGAGTCGAAGCTCTCCATGTCGATGTGCAGGTGCGCGCCGGCCGCGTGCGCGCGGCGCAGCAGCGGCCGCAGGCGCCCGGCGGCATCCTCGCGCCCGAGGTCGGGCGCGTCGGGGCGCAGCAGCGGAGTCAGGGCCGAGGTCTTCACCGAGAGGTTCACGCGCGGGGTCGGCCCGGCGCCGTCGGCTTCGAGCAGCGGGCGGGCGGGGAGGCCGGCGTAGACGCCCGCGAGCGCGTCGAGCGCCTCGGCGCAGCGCGCGGCGTAGCGATCGGCCTCGGCGCTCGTCACCGTCGCTTCGCCGAGCAGGTCGACCGACGCGCCGACGCCGGACTGCCACAGCGCGCGCAGGACGGCCGACGCGTCGGCCGGGGTCGCCCCGACGATGAAGCGGTGCGCCATCCGCCGCACGCCGACCGCCGCGGCACCGCCGAGCGCGGCGCGCCCGGCGCGCGAGTCGCCCATGCGCATCGCCGCCTCGATCGACGGCGGCCGGTCGCCGACGTCGTCGAGGAACGCCGTCAGGTGGCGTGCGAGGTCGTCGAGGCTGCGGCAGGCGGGGACGACGTCCACGAACCGGAACAGCGCGGCGCGCAGCTCGGCGTCCTGGGCGGCGTAGTCCATCGCCTTCTCGTCGAGCGCGCGCAGCGGCCCCTTGCCGCCGCGCGGCAGCGCCGCCGCGAGGTCGCGGCCGATCGCCTGTACCCGCGGCTCGAGCGTGGCGGGGTCCACGAGCGCGACACTACCCGCGGACCGTGCCCGCGCAAGGGTAGTTTTCGCGCCATGCGGATCGCGGTCTCTGCGGATGAGCGCACCGGTGTCGCGGATGCCGTCGTGGCGGCCCTGCGCGAGCGCGGCCACGAGGTCGCGGTGCACGGAGCGCTCGCCGACGGCGAGCGCGAGGACTGGGCCTGGGCGAGCGAGGCGGCCGCCCGCGCGGTCGCCCAGGGGAGCGCCGACCAGGCGGTGGTCTGCTGCTGGACGGGCACCGGGGCGTCGATCGCCGCCAACAAGGTCCGGGGCATCCGCGCCGCGCTCTGCACTGACGCCGCGACCGCCGCGGGCGCCCGGCGCTGGAACGACGCCAACGTGCTCGCGCTGTCGCTGCGGCTCACCAGCGAGGCGCAGCTCGCCGAGATCCTCGACGCCTGGTTCGCGGCGGTGCCGAGCAATGACCCGCAGGACGCCGCGAACGTCGCCCACCTGGGCGAGATCGGCTGATCAGCTCGCGGGCTCGCGCAGGCTCTCGAGCACGACCACGCCGCCGGGCCCCTCGACCTCGGCCACGCGGCCGTCGTTGACGAGCAGGTCGGTGTGGCCGAGCACCTCGGAGAGCGTGAGGTACGCCTGCGTGACCGCGACGTTGCCCCACATCGCCTGGGCGATCTCGTAGGCGGTCCGCGGCCGCTCGGCGATCATGCGGTGGATCCGCCCGGCCCGCCGCGCGTGCAGGCGCGCGCGCTCGTCGATCAGCGCGACGTGATCGGTGATCGCCTGCCCGTGCCCCGGCAGCACGAGGTCGACGCCGTCCATGACCTTCGTCGCGGCGAGCGACTCGAGGTAGATCTGCAGCGCCTGCGGCCGGCGCAGCCCGCGCGCGGTCTCGACGTCGTCCGGCGGCGATTCCAGCGGCCGGGCGATGAGCGGGTTCGAGGAGATGTGCTTGATCAGGTGATCGGCGGCGAGCAGCGTGCCCCGCGCCGGGTCGTGGAAGACGGTGTCCGACGGGGAGTGCCCGGGCCGGTGGTGCACCGTGAGCGTGCGGTCGCGCAGGACGATCTCGTCGCCCTCGGCCAGGGGGCGCGTCACCTGGGCCTTCGCGCCCCAGCCCCGGAACGCGCTCGAGACGGCGCGCAGCGCCAGCCGCGTCTCCTCGGGGATCCCGTGGCGCGCCATCACCGCGCCGGCGAACGCGTCGTCGGCGTCCTGGAACTCGCCGTAGCGTGCGAGCCACGGGGCGAGCAGGCCGAGCGCCGCCACCTCGGCGCCCGAGCGCCGCGCGAGGATGTCGACGAGGCCGACGTGGTCCATGTGCTGGTGGCTGACGAGGATCAGCCCGAGGTCCTCGACGCGGTGGCCGTGCGCCGCGAGCGCCCGCTCGAGCTCGTCGAGCGCGCGGCCGGAGTTCGGGCCGCTGTCGAGCAGCGTCAGCGGGTCGTCCTCGATCAGGTAGGCGTTGACCCGTCCCACCGCGAACGGCGTCGGGATCGGGAGGCAGTGGATGCCCTGTTCGGCGGCGCGGCGCGCGGGCTCGCCGTGGGGGTCCCAGTCGGCGGCCGGCAGCGCCGTGGGCGGCTCGCCGGTCACGAGCGGATGATCGCGAGGACCTCGTCGCGGCGGCGCTCCATGTCCTCGTGCGAGACGAGCGACTCGAGGCACAGGCGCAGCAGCGGTTCGGTGTTCGACGGGCGCACGTTGAAGTGCCAGTCCTCGAAGTCGACGCTGATCCCGTCCAGGTGGCCGAGCCGCGGGCGCGGGTCGGCCTCGGCGTAGGTCGCCTCGATCTCGGCCATCTTCGCGTCGGCGTCGGCGACCTCGGAGTTGATCTCGCCGGAGATGAAGTACCGCTCGCGCAGCGGCGCGAGGATCTCGCTGAGCTTCTGGCCGCGGACCGAGAGCAGCTCGAGCATCAGCAGCGCGGGGATCGTCCCGGAGTCTGCGCAGTAGAAGTCGCGGAAGTAGTAGTGGCCGCTGACCTCGCCGCCGTAGATCGCGTCCTCCTCGCGCATCCGCGTCTTGAAGAACGCGTGCCCGACGCGGTTGGGCAGCGCCCGGCCGCCGGCCGCC
>JALOLQ010000388.1 GCA_025455895.1 Solirubrobacteraceae bacterium | reverse complement strand
TCCAGACGATCGCGAGGCCGGTGGTGTGGATCCGGTCGGCGATCGCGTGGCCCATATCGAGCGTGATGCCGGGGATGAAGCGGGCGAGGGCCGCCGCGACGCCGTCGAAGGTGTTGTGATGGTCGTTGCGGACGATCACACGCCATTCTCCGCCGAGGCCGGACCCGGGCCCGCTCACGCGGGGGAGTTCGACGGTCTGGGACATCGAGGCGAAACGGTAGCGCGCTGCGGCGCTCCGGTCGCCAGTAGCGGGCGAGGCCGGGGTAATGCGAGTCGGGCGGCATCGCCTGCACGTACGCCTCGACCTCGTGCGGCTCGACGTGCTCGGCGATCCAGGCGCGCACGGCGGCCTCGAAGCGCTCGGGGTCTCCGTGGCGGGATTCCTCGCCGAAGCGCCGCAGCGCCTCGCGCAGCGAGGCGAGGTGGGCGGCAACGTCCCCGTGCAGGCCGAAGTGCGTGAGGCCGACGCGCTCGGGCGCCCAGGCCTCGAGGACGTCGATCGAGGCCGCCCAGGCCTCGAGGTCGATGTCCGGCGGGGGCGTCGGCGGCAGCACGGGGCCGTTCCCGATCCGCACGCCGGCGACGTCGCCGGTGTAGGCGACGCCGGTCTGCGGGTCGTAGTAGGCGACGTGGTGCTGGGCGTGGCCGGGGGTGTAGGCGACCTCGAACCCGAGCACGGTCTCCCCTCCGCGCAGCACGTGGAGGTTCGCCTCGGGGACGGGCACGATCTCGCCCCAGAGCCGCGCCATGTCGTCGCCGTAGAGGCGCGTCGCGCTCGCGACGAGCTTCGAGGGGTCGAGGACGTGCGGCGCCCCGCGCTCGTGGACGTACACCTCGACGCCCGGCCAGCGGCGCACGAGCGCCCCGGCGGCGCCGGCGTGGTCGAGGTGGATGTGGGTGAGCAGGATCGCGCGCGGGGCCTCGCCGCCGAGCGCCTCGACGACGGCGGCGCTGCTCACCTCGGGGCCGGGGTCGATGAGCACGTCGCCGGCGCGCAGGCAGCAGATGACGTGCTCGCGCCCGAGGTGGCGGACGTCGATCTCCTGCGGCTCGCGGCTCACGCGCGTGCCACCACGATGTCCTCGAGCGCCCGCCCGCCGGGCCGCGCGGTCCAGGTGCCGTGGCGGATCCCCGCGGTGCGGAAGCCGGCCCGGGCGATGGCGTCCAGGAGCCATTCCTCCTCGTAGGCGTGGCGGCCGTCCGGCCCCGCCGCGCGCACGCCGTCGGAGGCCTCGAACGGGACCTCCGCCTGCCCGGCGGCGATCGCGGCGCGGGCGGTGTCGTCGAGCAGGTAGGCCGTCGCGAACAGCCGTCCGCCGGGGGCGAGCAGGCGCCGGCTCTCGGCGAGCACGCGCTCGGCGATCGCCGGGTCGAGCCCCGGGAGGCGCCCGGCGAGCACGACGAGGTCGGTGCCCGCGTCGGGCAGCGGGAGCGGGTCGCCGTCGTCGGCGGCGTGGAAGTGGAAGTCGATGCGGTTCTCGTAGGCGTGCTCACACCAGGCGATCGCGTTCGCGTCGGGGTCCGCGCCGTCGTACGAGGCTCCGGGGCCGAGGTAGCCGGTGAGCGCGCGGGCGACGAGCCCGTGGCCGCAGCCGATCTCGGCGACCCGCTCCTCCTGGCTGAGCTTCGCCAGGCTGATGAGCAGGTTGACGACCGCGTCGCCCGCGGCGGCGAACCCGCCGGGCGGGTCGCCCTGGACCCGGCGCGGGGGCACGAGCGGGTCGCGGCGGCCGGAGACGCCGGCGAGGACGTCCTGCGCCCCGCGCTTCACCCGCCTGGCAAGACAAGGCACGGCGGCGCACCATACAATCCGGCCATGAGCCATCGCCTGCCGGAGCGCGACAAGCCCTGGATGATGCGGACCTACGCGGGGCACTCGACCGCGGCGAAGTCCAACGAGCTCTACCGCTCGAACCTCGCCAAGGGCCAGACGGGCCTGTCGATCGCCTTCGACCTCCCGACGCAGACCGGCTACGACCCGGACGACGAGCTCGCGCGCGGCGAGGTCGGCAAGGTCGGGGTGCCGGTCGCCCACCGCGGCGACATGCAGGCGCTGCTCGACGGCATCCCGCTGGACCGGATGAACACGTCGATGACGATCAACGCGACGGCCGCGTGGCTGCTGGCGCTCTACGTCGTCACCGCCGAGGAGAGCGGCGTCACCCAGGAGCAGCTCTCGGGCACGACCCAGAACGACATCATCAAGGAGTTCCTGGCGCGCGGGACGTACGCGTTCCCGCCGGGGCCGTCGATGCGGCTGATCGCGGACATGATCGCCTACACCGTCGAGCACGTCCCGAAGTGGAACCCGATCAACATCTGCAGCTACCACCTGCAGGAGGCGGGCGCGACGCCGGTGCAGGAGATCGCCTACGCGATGAGCAACGCGATCGCCGTGCTCGACGCGGCCCGCGAGCGCGTCCCGGAGGACCGGATGGCCGCCGTCTTCGGGCGGATCTCGTTCTTCGTCAACGCGGGCGTGCGGTTCGTCGAGGAGCACGCGAAGCTGCGCGCGATGGGCGTCCTGTGGGAGGAGCTGGGGCGCGAGCGCTACGGCGTCACCGACCCGAAGGCGCTGCGCCTGCGTTACGGCGTGCAGGTCAACTCGCTCGGGCTCACCGAGTCCCAGCCGGAGAACAACGTCCAGCGGATCGTGCTCGAGGCGCTGGCGGTGACGCTCGGGCGCAACGCGCGCGCCCGCGCGATCCAGCTTCCCGCGTGGAACGAGGCGCTCGGCCTGCCGCGCCCGTGGGATCAGCAGTGGTCGCTGCGCATCCAGCAGGTGCTCGCGTTCGAGACCGACCTGCTCGAGTACCCGGACATCTTCGAGGGCTCGGTCGTCATGGACGGGCTCGTCGGCGACCTGCTCGAGGGCGCGCGCGCGGAGATGGCGGTCGTCGCCGAGCACGGCGGCGCCGTGCGGGGCGTCGACTACATGAAGGCGGCGCTGGTCGAGTCCCACCGCGAGCGCCTGCGGCGGATCGAGACCGAGGAGCAGGTCGTCGTCGGCCTCAACCGCTACACCGAGTCCGAGCCGTCGCCGCTGATGCAGGGCGCCGACGGCGGGATCCTCACGGTCGACCCCGCCGTCGAGCAGCAGCAGGTCGAGGCCGTGCGCGCGTGGCGCGCGGCGCGGGACCAGGCCGCGGTGGACGCCGCGCTGGCGGAGGTCGCGCGCGTCGCCCGGGCCGACGACGAGAACATCATGCCCGCGACGATCGCCGCCGCGCGCGCCGGCGCGACGACCGGCGAGTGGGCGCGCACGCTGCGCGAGGCGTTCGGCGAGTTCCGCGCGCCGACCGGCGTCGGCGAGGCGGCCGCGCCGCTGGCGACCGGCGACGACGAGGCCGCGGCGCTGCGCGACGAGGTCGACCGCGTGAGCGAGGCGCTCGGGCGCCGGGTGAAGATCCTCGTCGGCAAGCCCGGTCTCGACGGGCACTCCAACGGGGCCGAGCAGATCGCCGTGCGCGCCCGCGACGCGGGGATGGACGTCGTCTACGAGGGCATCCGGCTCACCCCGCTGCAGATCGCCGCGAGCGCGCTGCAGGAGGGCGTCCACGTCGTCGGCCTGTCGATCCTCTCCGGCTCGCACAAGGAGCTGATCCCGGCGGTGATGGCCGCGCTGCGCGAGCGCGGCGTCGACGTCCCGGTCGTCGTCGGCGGGATCATCCCGGACGCCGACGTCGAGCCGCTGAAGGCGGCGGGCGTGGCGGCGGTCTACACGCCGAAGGACTTCGACATCACG
>JALOLQ010000387.1 GCA_025455895.1 Solirubrobacteraceae bacterium | reverse complement strand
ACGACGTCGTAGTGGCTGTAGAGCAGCACCGTCGGCGCGCCGGGCGGCGCGGGGATCTCGCCGGTGAGGACGGGCGCGGTGTCCGGCAGGTCGAGCCGGCCGACCTGCACGCCCGCACCGGCGAACAGCTCCGAGGTGCGCTCGAACGCGGCCAGCAGGTCGCCGGAGACCTCGCCGGGCACGGACACCGACGGGATCCGGACCAGCTCCTCGAGATCGCGCCGCAGCTCGGGCATCAGCGCCCGCGCGCGGTCCTGCACCTCGTTCCCCATCCGTGCTCCTCGAATCGCCGTCGCCACCCGGGGCGCACCCCCCGGCCGGGCGTGACCGTACACGCTCCGTTCGCCGGTGTCACGACGCTGCGAGCGCCCGCGCGCCGCCGTTGACGGCGCCCGGAGCGGGCCATAGGGTCGCGCGGCGCACGGAGCGCACCGGCGATGCCCACGGACCACCCGCACGAGAGCTTCGTCTCGACCGGCACGCTCCCCGGGGCGGCCGACGTCGCCCGCTGGGTGGCCGAGGCGCACGCGGCCTTCCGCGGCGTGGACGAGGGCGAGAACTCGTCGGTCTACCCCGCGCTGGCCCGCGTCCCGCGCGGGCTGTTCGGGATCAGCGTCGTCTCCACGGCCGGGGTCGAGCACGCCGCCGGCGACCACCGCCACGAGTTCGCGATCATGAGCGTCTCGAAGCCGTTCGTGTTCGCGCTCGTCTGCGAGGAGCTCGGCGTGGGCGCCGCGCGCGAGCGGATCGGCGCGAACGCGACCGGGCTCCCGTTCAACTCGCTCGAGGCGGTCGAGCGCGCGGGCGGGCGCACGAACCCGATGGTGAACGCCGGGGCGATCGCCGCCACGAGCCACGTCCCCGGCGCCGATCACCCCGAGCGCTGGGAGCGGATCCACGCGACGCTGAGCGCGTTCGCCGGGCGCGAGCTGGAGCTCGACGAGGAGGTCCTCGCCTCCGCGCTGGAGACGAACACCCGCAACCGCGCGATCGCCCAGCTGCTCGCCGGCTACGGGCGCCTGGGCTGCGACCCGGACGAGGCGGTGGACCTCTACACGCGCCAGTGCGCGCTGCGCGTCAGCGCCTCGGATCTCGCGGTGATGGGCGCTCGCCGACGGCGGCGTCCAGCCGTGCACCGGGCGGCGCGTGGCGAGCCTCGACGTCTGCCACGCGGTGCTCGCCGTGATGCTCACCGCGGGCATGTACGAGACCTCCGGCGACTGGCTCTACTCGGTCGGCCTGCCGGCGAAGAGCGGGATCGGCGGCGGGATCGTCACCGTCTCCCCCGGCAAGGGCGGCATGGGCGCGTTCTCCCCGCCGCTCGACGCGGCGGGCAACAGCGTGCGCGGCGCGCTCGCCACGGAGCGGCTCTCCACGCGCCTGGGCCTCGACCTGCTGCTCTCCGAGCCCGCGCCCGCGCCGGCGCCGCCCGCGTGAGCCCGGCTCGGACGGGCTCGAGCCCGCCGGACCAGGTCGCCCGCTTCCTGCTCGAGCTGGGACGCCAGCTCCTGGTGGCGGGGGATGCGGTCACCGACATCGAGGCGCGGCTGCGGCGGATCGCTGCGACGTGGGGTCACCCGCACGCGCAGTTCTCCGTGCTCCCCGCGACGGTGCTGGTGACGCTCGACCCGCAGGACAGCGCCCAGCTGGCCACCACCGTGGGGCTGCCCGCGCTGCGCCTGGACCAGGTCACCGAGGTGTTCACGGTCGGGCGCGACGCCGAGGCCGGGCGCCTGGACGCCGAGGCCGGCCTCGCGCGGCTGCGGGCGCTGCCGGAGATGGAGCATCGCTACACCGTCGCCGGGAGCATCGCCGGGCAGGTGGCGATGGTCCTCGGCATCGCACTGGCGGGCACGCCGTCCGGGGCGCCGCTGTGGCTCTACGCCGCGCTGGCGCTCGTCGTGGCGCTGCTGCGCCGCCTGGCGCTGCGCGAGCCGGAGCTCGAGCCGATCCTGCCGGTGATCGCCGCCGCCGCCGTCTCGATCGTGGCCTTCTCGATCGCCGACCGCGTCTACGACGAGACCTCGCTCCAGACGCTGATCCCGCCGCTGGTGATGCTGCTGCCCGGGGCGCTGCTGACGATGGCGGTGATCGACCTCGCCTCAGGTGAGACGGTGACCGGCGCGAGCCGCTTCCTCGCCGGGCTGCTGCAGCTCGCGCTGCTCACCGCCGGGCTCGTGGCCGGCGCGGCGATCGTCGGCGTCACGCCCCCGACGGCGCCGCTCCTCGCCGAGGCCGCGGCCTGGTGGGTGCCCTGGCTCGGCGTGATCGTGTTCGGCTGCGGCATGGCGCTCCAGCGGTCGGTGCCCGCGCGCATGCTGCCGTGGCTGCTGGTCGTGCTGTTCGGGGCCTTCGCGGGCCAGATCGCCGGGGAGGAGCTGTTCGGCCCGGAGCTCAGCGGCTTCGCCGGGGGCATCGTCGTGGCGCCGCTCGCGCTGCTCGTCGAGCGCGTGCCCTCGGGCCCCCCGGCGTTCGTGACCTTCCTGCCGGCGTTCTGGCTGCTCGTGCCCGGGGCGCTGAGCCTCGCGGGGGTCAGCGAGATCGTCATCGCCGACCCGATCTTCGGGTTCGTGAGCTTCCTGGAGGCGATCAGCGCCGTCGTGGCGATCGCGCTCGGCATCCTCGTCGGCACGCGGCTGAGCCGCGTGGCCGGCGTCGCGGCGCGCTGAGCGGGACGCTCACTCGCGCGGCGCGGGGGCGCGCGCGTGCTCTCCGGCGAGCGGCGGGTCGCTCTCGTCCTCGCCGGCCAGGCGGCGCGGGTCGAGCAGCGTGCGCACGTCGGCGGGGTCCATGAGGCCCGATCCCGCGAGCAGCTCCTCGATCGGGCGGCGCGTGGCCAGCGCCTCCTGGGCGAGCTCGGCGGCCGCCTCATAGCCGATGTAGGGGGTGAAGCTCGTGATCACCCCGACGAACGACTGCACCTGCTGCTCGAGCCGCGCCCGGTCCGGCTCGATCCCCGCGATGCAGTGCTCGCGCAGCGTGCGCGAGGCGGCGGTCAGGTACTTCAGGCTGCCGAGCAGCGCGAACGTCACCACCGGCCCGAAGGCGTTGAGCTGGAGCTGGCCGGCCTCGCAGGCCATCGCCAC
>JALOLQ010000079.1 GCA_025455895.1 Solirubrobacteraceae bacterium | reverse complement strand
ATCCTCGGCATCAACGCCCAGATCTGCTGGGACAAGTTCTGCAACTTCTTCGAGGTCGAGCCGAAGTTCGTGCTGATGGAGGGCGACCGCTTCACGCTCGGCGTCGACGAGGCCGTCGCGCTGTGCGACGAGAACACGATCGGCGTCGTGGCGATCCTCGGCTCGACGTTCGACGGCGCCTACGAGCCGGTCAAGGCGCTGAACGACGCGCTCGACGACCTCCAGGAGCGCACCGGGCTGGACGTCCCGATCCACGTCGACGGCGCCTCCGGGGCGATGATCGCCCCGTTCCTGGACCCGGAGCTCGAGTGGGACTTCCGCGTCCCGCGCGTGGCCTCGATCAACACCTCGGGCCACAAGTACGGCCGCGTCTACCCGGGCGTCGGCTGGATCATCTGGCGCGACGGGGAGAAGCTGCCCGACGAGCTCGTCTTCAAGGTCAACTACCTCGGCGGCGAGATGCCGACCTTCGCGCTGAACTTCTCGCGCCCGGGCGCGCAGGTGATCGGCCAGTACTACGAGTTCATCCGGCTCGGCCGCGAGGGCTTCACCGCCGTCCAGGGCGCCGCCCGCGCCGCCGCGATGCGGCTCTCGGGCGAGCTCGACAAGCGCCCGGAGTTCCGCTGCCTGACCGACGGCTCCGAGCTGCCGGTGTTCGCGTTCACGACCGCCGACGACGTGACGAGCTTCGACGTCTACGACCTCTCGCGGCGCCTGCGCGAGCGCGGCTGGCAGGTGCCGGCCTACTCGTTCCCCAAGAACCGCGAGGACCTCAACGTGCTGCGCGTCGTCGTGCGCACCGGCAACGTCGACCTGCTCGAGCTGCTGCTCGACGACATCGACCGCCTGCTGCCCGAACTGCACGCGCAGTCCGCCCCGCTCGACGCCAAGCACGGCACCTTCCACCACTAGAGCACCGGACCGCTGACTGCGCTCCGCGAACAGCGCTGGGAGGCCCGCGGCTTCGCGATCGGGTCGCTGTGCTTCGCGCTGGGCGCGATTCCCGGCTACGCGGCGCTCGTCGGCCTCAGCGCCGACAACGCGACCTACGCGATCGGATCGGTCTTCTTCACCGCGGCGGCGTTCATCCAGCTGCGCCTCACCGGCCGCTGGACCGCCGGCGGCTGGCGCAGCGAGGGCTGGAGCGACTGGTGGGCGGCGTCGATCCAGTTCGCCGGGACGCTGTTCTTCAACGTCAGCACCTTCTCGGCGCTGCTGGGCGGCGACCGCGTCTGGCGCCCGGACGCGATCGGCTCGGTGCTGTTCCTCGTCTCGAGCGTGCTCGCCTGTCACGCGGTGACGATCGCCGACCGGCTCTGGGACCCGACCGCGCGCACCTGGCGCGTCGCCTGGCTGAACCTCGCCGGCTCGATCGCGTTCGGCGCCTCGGCGATCGGCGCGTACGTCGCGCCCGGGTCCGATCAGCCCGAGAGCGTGGCGCTGGCCAACCTCGGGACGTTCCTCGGCGCGATCGGGTTCCTGCTCGGCGCGCTGCTCATGACCCCGAGGCCGGAGCGGCGCGCGTCGTGAGCGACGACGACCAGCAGAAGCTCAGCCCGGCCGAGCGCCTGATCGCGCGCCGCGAGCGCCGCCGCGGTCTGCGCCCGCGCGACGCGGCGCTGCTGATCGTCGGCGTCTGGCTCTGCGCGGTCGTGCTCTTCGGCGTGCTCGAGCACCTGCTCGACCCGGACACCTACCCGAACGTCTGGATCGGCATGTGGTGGGCGCTCGAGACGGTCACCACCGTCGGCTACGGCGACGTCGTCCCCGGCACCACCGAAGGCAAGGCCGTCGCCAGCCTGCTGCTGCTCGGCGGCCTCGCGCTGCTGTCGGTCGTCACCGCGACGATCACGAGCGCCTTCATCGCGCGCCGCGAGCAGGCCTCGCGCCGCGACGTGGACGAGGAGCTGCTCGGCGAGATCCGGGCGCTGCGCCGGCAGGTGGACGAGCTCAGCGGCCGGGAGCCGGACGCGAGCTGAGCGGCGGCTCGTCCGCGCCGGGCCGCGGCTCGAGCACGTCGACGACCGCCTCGTACTGCTCGGGGCTGATCGTGCCCTCGTCGCGGGCGCGGCGCAGGCCGCGCAGCAGGCGCAGCAGGTGCGCGGCCCCGCCGGCCAGGCGGGTCATCCGCTGGGCGTCGGGGGCAGGGAGAGGGGTGGGGAGCTCGGGCACGGCGGGCGTCTCCCGCAGTGAACCGCTGGTGATCGTGCGCCGCATCCACCCGTTGGGGTGATCCACGGGGGTAGGCTGACGCCGTGACCGAGGCGGTCGCCACTCCCACCCTGCTCGCCCCGCCGCTCGCGGGCCGCCTGCTGCCGCCGCGCCGGCGGCATGAGCCCGTCCCGCGACCGCGCCTGCTCCAGCGCCTCGCCACGGCCGCCGACGCCCCGGTCTGCGTGATCCGCGCGCCCGCGGGCTACGGGAAGTCGACGCTGCTCGGCCAGTTCGCCGCCGAGGAGACGCGCCCGCTGGCCTGGCTGTCGCTCGACGAGCGCGACGACGATCCGGTGGTGCTGCTGTTCGACCTCGCGCACGCGCTGGGCCGCGCCGGTGCGCCGGACGAGGAGCTGCTCGCGCGCCTGTCGGCGGGCGAGGCCGGCGTCGTCCCGCTGGCGCTCCCGCGCCTCCTGGCGCTGCTCCACGAGCGCACCGAGCCGCTCGTGCTCGTCCTCGACGACGTGCATCTGCTGGGCAGCGAGGGCGCCCGGGACGTGCTGCGTGCGCTGTGCGAGCAGGCGCCGGCGGACTGCACCGTCGTGCTGGCCGGGCGCACGCGGCCGCCGATCGCGCTCGCCCGGCTCCGTGCGGCCGGCCGCCTGTGGGAGCTGAAGGCCGCCGACCTGCGCATGACCCCGGGCGAGGGCGCGGCGATGCTGCGGGCCGCCGGCGTGGACGCCGACGACCGCGAGGCGGCGATCGTCGTGCAGCGCACCGAGGGCTGGCCCGCGGCGATCTACCTGGCGAGCCTCATGCTGCGCGACGACGCCGAGCTCGGCGCCGGCAGCACGCTCGGGCCGGACGAGGCCGATCTCACCGAGTACTTCCGCGAGGAGGTGCTGACCGGGGCCGCCCCCGAGGACGCCGAGTTCCTCGTGCGCACGTCGATCCTCGACGAGCTGCGGCCGGAGATCTGCGACGCGGTGCTCGGCGGCGAGGACGCCGCGGAGCGCCTGCGGGCGCTCGCCGACGCCGACCTCTTCGTCGCCTCCACCGAGGCCCGCGGCGAGGCGTTCCGCGTCCACGGGCTGTTCCGGGACATGCTGCGCGCGGAGCTGCACGCGGGGGAGCCGGACCTCGAGCGCGAGCTGCACCGCCGCGCCTGCGCGGTGTACACCGAGGCGGGCGACGCGGAGCGCGCGATCCGCCACGCGGTCGACGCGGGTGAGCTCGACGTCGCCGGCGACCTGATCGCCGCGTTCATCGGCGACTTCGTCGCCCACGGGCGCTCGGAGACCGTGCGGCGCTGGTGCTCCTGGTTCACCGAGGAGCAGCTCGCGACGCATCCGCAGGCCGCGCTCGGGCGCGGATGGGCCGCGTACGAGAGCGGTGACGCCGCGGACGCCGCGCACTGCGCCGCGCTGGCGCTGGGCGGCGACGGCGCGCGCCGCCTGCCCGACGGCTCGACGCTCGAGGGGATGGGCCTGGCGCTGCGCGGCGCCCTCGGCCTCCAGGGCCCCGAGCAGCTCGCGGCCGACTCCGCCGCGGCGCTCGAGGGTCTCGCCCCGGATTCCCCCGTGCGGGCGATCCCGCTGCTGATCCTGGGCCTGGCCGCGCTGCTGGCGGACGACGTCCCGGACGCGCGGGCGCGGCTCGAGGAGGCCGAGCACCGCGCCGCCGGGAACCTGCCGACGGCCTACGGGCTCGTGCTCGCGCATCTGGCGCTCGCGGCGATCGAGGAGGAGCGCTGGCACGAGGCCGAGGCGCTCATGGCTCGTGCCGCCGCCCAGCAGCGCGCGGCCGGCGTCGAGCACTACGCCAGCCAGGGCCTCGTGCCCGCGGTCCGCGCGCTGCTGCTGGCGCGCCGCGGCGACCTCGAGCTCGCCCGCGAGGAGGCGGACCGGGCCGCGCTGAGCCTCGCCCTGCTGCGCGTGATCCTGCCCGCGCTCGGGCTCGAGACGCGGCTGGTGCTGGCCTGTGCCTACGCGAAGCTCGGCGACGGCGGCCGGGCGCGCGCGCTGCTGCGCGAGGGCCTCGGCATCGCCGACGCCGGCCCCGCCCCGCTGCTGAGCCGCTGGGCGGCGCGGGTCGAGGCGGAGATCGAGCGCGCCGGGATGGACCCCGCCGCGGGGCCCGCGCTCACCACCGCCGAGCTGCGCACGCTGCGCTACCTGCCGACCCACCTCTCGCTGCGCGAGGTCGGCGAGCGGCTCTACATCACGCGCAACACGGTCAAGACGCACACGATCTCGATCTACCGCAAGCTCGGCGTGACCTCGCGCTCGGAGGCCGTCGCGCGCGGCCGCGAGCTCGGGCTGCTCGACGGCTGAGCCCGGGCGGGCTCACCCCGAACGGGCGAGCGCGTCGTCCTGCCCGGACGGCAAGATCGCCCCCATGCGATTCCGTGCCACGCGCAGCGGCGGACCCGAGGGCGAGGCCGCGGGCGCCGAACAGGTCGTCCAGGTCGACGTGCAGGGCCTGGCCGAGACGTTCTCGCCGCCGCGCTGGCTGCGCGACCTCGGCCTCATGTGCTGGCTGCTCGTCGGCGTGGTGGTGATCGTCGTCGGGCTCGTCTGGCTCGTCGGGACGACCTACACGATCACGATCCCGGTGATCCTCGGCAGCGTGATCGCCGCCGTCGCCGCTCCGGTGGTGCGGTGGCTGCAGGCGAAGGGGGTGCCGCGCGCGGGCGCCGCGGTGATCCTCATGCTGGCGCTGATCGCCGCGCTCGTCGTCGTCACGCTGCTCGTCGTGCGCGGGATCGTCGGCGAGTCCGACGCGATCAGCTCGGGGATGAACAAGGCGCTCGACGAGGTGCAGAGCTGGCTGAACTCGCTCGGGGTCACGCAGACCGACGTCAAGCAGGAGCTCGAGCAGTCGATCCCGACGATCGGCAAGAGCCTGCTCAACGGCGCGGGCGACGTGATCGGCGGCGTCACGTCGATCGCCACCGTCGTCGTCTTCACCGCCTTCTCGACCTTCTTCCTGCTCAAGGACGGGCCCTCGATGCGCCGCTGGGCCGAGACGCACTCCGGCCTGCCGGACAGCGTCGCCCGGGTCATCACCGGCGACACGATCCATGCGCTTCAGGCGTACTTCACCGGCGTCACGATCGTCGCGCTCTTCAACGCCGTGCTGATCGGCGGCGCGGCGGTCCTGCTCGGCGTGCCGATCGCCGGGACGATCTTCGTCGTCACGTTCGTCGGCGCCTACGTCCCGTTCATCGGCGCCTGGGTGGCCGGCATCTTCGCGGTCGGCATGGCGCTCTCCACCGGCAGCGAGACCGACGCGATCGTCATGTCCGTCGTCGCGCTGCTGGCCAACGGCGTGCTCCAGCAGATCGTGCAGCCGATCGCCTACGGCGCGACGCTGAAGCTCAACCCGCTCGTCGTGCTCGTGGTGACGATCGGCGGCGGCGCGCTGTTCGGCATGGTCGGGCTCGTGCTCGCCGCGCCGCTCACCTCGGCGGCCGTGAGCATCCTCGGCAAGCTCGCCGCGAGCCGCGCCGACGACGCGCCGGCCGCCGGCGAGCCGCCGCCCGCGGCCGCCCCCGCGCCCGCGTAGCTCACCAGAACTGCGCGAGCGCCCCGCTGCGGTAGGGCTCGGGTGAGACGCTGACGTCGCCGGAGAACGGGTAGCTCAGGTCCGCGAGGACGATCAGCGACACGGCGACGACGAGCGCGATCGCGAGCGGGCCGAGCACGTGGAAGCCCGCGCTCGGCGAGCCGACGAGGACGGCGTACCCGACGATCACCAGGCTGCTGAACAGCAGCAGCAGCGTGAGCTCGCGCGGCAGGCCGCCGCGTGCGGCCTCGATCCGCTCGCGCCGCGCCTCGAGCGTGTCGTTGAGCTGGCGCACCGCGTCCTCGTAGAACGCGCGCTCGGTCACGGTGCGCGGCTCGACGGCGCGCAGCGCGGCGAACACGCCGTCGAGCCGGCCGCGGGACGCGTCGCTGTCGGTGCCCTCGCGCATCGCGGGCCACTCGTCCTCGGCCACCGAGCGCACATAGGTGCCGATCGCCGCGCGGACGCCCGCGCCACCGGCCGCGGGGAACGCCTCGCTGTCGCGCACGATCGAGGCCAGCGCGTCGGCCTCCCGGCTCGCGTGTGCTCGTGCCTCGAGGTAGTTCTCGTAGGCGATGACGATCACGAAGGCCAGCAGCAGCCCGAAGACCGCCGCCACGACGCCGAGCATCGGGGCGGAGACCTCCGCGTGGAAGCCGTCGCGGGTCGCGGGCACGAGCCGCCGGACCGCCCACACGGCGCCCACGACCGCCGCGGTCACGAGGACCAGCACGCAGAGCACGATCACCGCCAGCGGGACGTCGTTCAGGAGATCGCGCAGCATCGGCCGGATCTTCGCGGGTCGGCACGGGCGCAGGTCGTCCCCATCGGGTGATGCCGCGCCCGGCGCGCGCCATCAGCATCCCGGGCGCCCGTCCCAACATCCACCCGGAAGGAGCGCCCGTGACCGACCTCGACGCGATGGGCCCGATCGACTACGTGCTCATCGAATGGCCCGACGGCAGCGGCCCGCCCGAGACGACGGTCCCGCTGATCCTCGACCTCGTGGACCGCGGGATCATCCACCTCATCGACCTCATGTTCCTCGCCAAGGGCGAGGACGGCACCGTCGCCGAGCTCGAGCTGAGCGCGCTCGGCGCCGAGTTCACCGTGTTCGACGGCGCGTCGGCCGACCTGCTCGGCGACGACGACCTCGCCGAGGCCGGCGCCGCGCTGGAGCCCGGCACGAGCGC
>JALOLQ010000078.1 GCA_025455895.1 Solirubrobacteraceae bacterium | reverse complement strand
CCCGCCTGCGCGCCGGGCCCCGGCCGCCGGCCGATCCAGCGCCCATGTCCTCGCGCACCTCTCCGCAGACCGCCCTGCTGCTCGCCGGCGCGGGCGCGGCCGCCGTCCTCGGCTCGCTCTGGCTGCCCTGGTACACGATCCGCTTCCCCGACTCGTTCAAGGACGCGCTCGGCCAGCTCGGCGGGGCCGGCTCCCCGGCCGGGTCCTCCTCCGCGCCGGCGGATCAGATCGCTGCCGGGCTCGGCGCGATGATGAAGGGCCTCGTCGCGGCGATCCCGACCGAGATCACCGGCGACGGCTGGCAGACGCTCGGCGGCGCCGACTGGGCGCTGGCGATCCTCGCCGGCATCGCCCTGATCGCGGTGCTCGCGGTGGGCGGCGGGCTGCGCAGCGTGCGCGCCGACGCGGGCGCCACCGGCCGCGTGATCGCCGGGATCGGCGGGATCTGCGCGGCGATCGCGCTCTACCACCTGGTCAAGAAGCCCGGCACGGGGCTCTCCGGCGGCGCGCTCGGCGGCTTCGACGACATCATCACCGTGCGCTACGGCCTCTACCTGGCGATCGCCGGCGGGCTGCTGATGGTCGCGGGCGGGCTGCTCGCCGGGCGCAGCGGCGCGCCGGCCGCCGTCCCTGCGGAGGCCGTCGTCCCGGAGGCGCCCGCGTACACGCCCCCGGCGCCGTACGCGCCCCCGGGCGCCCCGCACGCCGCGCCGGTGGCCGCCGACCCGTTCGCCGCCCCCGCGCCGGTCACGGCCTACGCCGCCGATCCGTTCGCGGCGCCGGCGCCGGCCGTCCACGCGACCGAGCCCTACGCCGCCCCGGAGCCCTACGCCCCGGGTCCCGCGGCCGCGCCGCCGGCGTCCCCGGTGCTGCCGGCCGTGCCGCGCGAGCCCGGCACGTCCGTTGCGCCGCCCGGCTGGGCGCCGCCCGGGGCCTGACGCGCGCTCAGTTCTGCGCGCCGCCGATGCCCAGGCGGGCGTCGGTGTAGCTCTGCGGGTTCTCGACGATCTGCGAGAACCGCACGACCGTCACCGTGTCGTCCACCGAGACGGAGCGCCCGTAGATCTGCTCGAGGAAGTGGATCAGCTCCTCGTGGCGGCGGAACTCGGGGTTGTCGTGCTCGATGTCCCGCGGCGAGAGCTCGCGCACGCGCTTGACCTCGACGGCGTCGATCACCGCCTCGAAGATCTTCTCGCGCGGCGAGTACTGGTAGCCGATCGTCACGAGCACCGCCTGGTTCTTGCGGTACTTGTGGGACTTGTCGCCGAGCCGGATCGTCGCCGTCTTGCGCCCGCGGCGCAGCTGGTCGGCGAAGATCGTCGAGTAGAAGTTCAGCACCTGCACAGCGCCGCCCACCCTAGCGTGCGGCACCGCCGGTGCGCGACAGCGCGCGGCGGGCCATGTCGCGCTCGCCGGGGAAGCTGAGCTCGTGCCCCGCGGCCTCGAGCGGGACCCACCGGGCCTCGTCGATCTCGTGGTCCGCGTGGCGGGCGGGGTCGCCGGCGCGATGCGCGAGCAGGAAGAAGCTGACGACCTTCGCGATCCGGCGCCCGTCGCGCTGGTACCAGTAGCGCACGTCGCCGAGCTTCTCGACGACGTCGGCCTCGACGCCCGCCTCCTCGCGCACCTCGCGCAGCGCGGCGTCCTCGGGGCGCTCGCCGTCCTCGGGGTGCCCCTTGGGCAGGGCGAGGACGGGGGTGCCCGCGGCCGAGCGTCGCGAGGGCACGATCACGATGCACTCGGGGCCGCGCGGGGTCTCGCGGACGACCACGCCGCCCGCGGAGAACTCGCGCTCGACCGGCGAGCCGGCGTCACGCATCGGCATCTAGTAGACGTAGCCGTCGAGCGCGGCGGGGTCGTGGACGACGATCCGGCCCCGCCCCTGCTTCAGCACGCCCGCCCGCTCGAGCGTGGCCAGGAAGCGGCTCGCGGACTCGCGGGAGGAGCCGGCGAGCTGGGCGATCTCGGCCTGCGTGATCTTCAGCAGGACGTCGCGGCCGTCCGCCGAGCTCTCGCTGCGGGCCTGTTCGACGAGCCCGGCGAGCACGACGGCGACGCGGCTCTGGACCGTCTGGAACGACTGGCTGGCCAGGCGCTCGTTGGCGTGGCGCAGGCGCCGGCCGAGCGAGATGACGAGCTTCGGCGCGATGTCCGGGTGCTCGCGCATGAGGCGGCGCATGTCCTTGCCGAGGATGCCGATGAGCTCGATGTCCTCGATCGCCTCGACGGTGGCCGAGCGCGTCTCGGCGTCGAACATCGCCAGCTCGCCGAAGATGTCGCCGGGGCCGAACTGGGCCAGCGTGATCGAGCGCCCGTCCGGGTGCTCGCGGATCGCGCGCGCGTGGCCGCTGCGCACGATGTAGCAGGTGTCCGAATCGTCACCCTCGCGGAAGATCACCTGCTGGCGGCCGAAGCGCCGCGGCACGGCCACCTCGGCCACGCGCTGCAGGTCCGTCTCGGCCAGCGTCTCGAAGACCGGGACGCGGCCGAGGAGCTCGCGGGTGTCGCCATCGGTGGCGGCCATGAAGCGTGCAGGGTACCGGGCGCCCCCTGAGCGCTGGAGGACTTCCGGGCCCGAGCCGATACTGAACCGGTGATGCGTCCCCGCCGCCTCGCCCCGCTCGCCGTGCTGCTCGCGGGCCTGCTGCCCGGACCCGCGACCGCGGGCGCCGCCCCGGCCTGGCCCGAGGGCCGCCCGTGGGCGACCGTGAACCTCTGCGACCCGGCCGACCGGCCCGGCGCGGTGGGCGTGCGCGCGGGCGTCCCGGCCGGCCCGGGGGCCCAGTGGCTGCGCGTGCGCGCGGAGTGGTGGGACGCCGTGACCCGCGCCTGGCTCCCGGTGCGCAGCGGCGGCGACGGTGGCTGGCAGCGGCTCGGGGACGGCCGCGCCGGCGTGCGCGGCGGCACGACGTTCGGCTTCACGCCCCCGCAGGCGGGCCGGGTGCTCGTCGTGCGCGGGCGGGTGGACGTGCAGATCCGCCGTGGGCCGAAGGTGCTGCGGCGCGCCACGCTGCGCACGAGCGCCGGCGATCCCTCCCGCTCCGGCGGGACGGCGCTCGCGCAGTGCTTCGTGCGGCGCTGATCAGCCGAAGAGGCGCGGGTCGTTCGTGATGATCCCCGCCACGCCGAGGCGCTCGAGCTGCGCGATCCGCTCGGCCTCGTCGACGGTCCACACGTAGAGCTCGCCGCCGGCGCCGGCCACCGCGTGCTGGAGCCTCTCGGTCACGAGCACCCAGTGGCACATGAGCGCGTCGATCTCCCCGCGGCGCAGCTGCGCGGCGATCCACGAGGGCAGCCGCCGGCGCCAGAAGGCGATCAGCGCGTAGGCGGGCACGCGCGTGAGCAGACGCTCCATCGGGTCCTTGCGCACGCGCGGGAACGAGCGCCCGAGGCGGATCTCCGGCGCCGCCGCGCGCACCGCCGTGAGGCTCTCGTCCTCCATGGTCGAGATCAGGCTGCGCCCGGCGAGCCCGTGCTCGCGCAGCGCCGCGACCACGCGCTCCTCGTAGCCGGGGAGCTTCAGGTCCACGTCGAGCTCGATCCCCGCGTAGGCGGGACCGGCGAGGTGGGCGAGGCCCTCGTCGAGGGTCGCGACCGCGCGGCCCGAGAGGTCGCCGTAGTCGTGCGCGAGCAGCAGCTCGCCGCTGCCGTCCAGGTGCTCGGGCAGCACGTCGAACTCGATCATGTCGACGTCGTGCGCGAGCGCCGCGTCGAAGCTCTCGAGCGTGTTGCCGTGGGCGAGGTGGTGGGCGCCCTTGTGCCCGATCCGCTTCGGGCGCGGGCCGGCCTGGTTCAGCGCTGACATCCCGGGCACCAATACGTCGTGCGGTTGTCGTCTCCCTGCCTGGAGGCGGCGATCGGCTCGCCGCAGCGCCGGCACGGACGGCCCGCGCGGCCGTAGACGCGGTCGTCGCGGGCGCGCATCCCGTCCCGCGCCGACGCCTGCATCCGCGGGCGCGCGCCGCGCAGGATCGCCAGCACCTCGTCGTCGCTCACGCGGCCGGCGGCCCGGAACGGATCGACCCGGCCCTCCCAGCAGCCCTCGCTCTTCCAGATGTTCCCGATCCCCGCGACGGTGCGCTGGTCGAGCAGCGCGTCGCCGATCGGGCGCGTCGGGTCGTCCTCGCGCAGGCGCCGCAGGATCCGCGCCTCGTCGAGGACGGGGGCGAGGACGTCGGGCCCCAGCCCGGCGAGCCGCTGGTCGAAGCGCGTGCGGGCATCGGTCAGCAGCTCGAGCACCGGCCCGTCGAACTCGACGACCTCGTGCTCGCCGCGCTCGATCACGAGCCACGCGCGCCGCGGCGAGCGCCGCCAGCGCTGGCCGCGGCGATAGGTGCCCCAGCTGCCGGTCATGCGCAGGTGCGAGTGGATCGCCAGGTCGCCCTCGAAGCGCAGGAACAGGTGCTTGCCGTGCGCGTCGACGCTCGTCACCGCGCGGCCGGCCAGGCGTTCGGGCCAGCGGTCGCGGGCGAACCGCGGGTGCGGCGTGCGGATCGCGTCGGGCACGGTCCCGGTGAGGACCGCGCCGACCCGGCGCGCGGCGTGGTGGATGGTGTCGCCCTCGGGCATCGTGCTGGTGGAACGCCTGCCCCGAGGGTACGTTCCGCCGATGCTGGCCGACCTCGCGCGGATCGTCGGCGCGGACCACGTCCGCGCGGGCGACCACGACCCCGGGTATCTCGCCGACCAGACGGCGCACGCGACGCCGGCGGGCCGGGCCGACGCGATCGTGCTGCCCGGCAGCGCCGACGAGGTCGCCGAGGTGGTCGCCTGGTGCTGCACGCGGGGCGTCCCGATGACGCCGCGCGGCGGCGGCACGGGCTGGGCCGGCGGCGCGGTGCCCCAGGGCGGCATCGTCGTCGCGCTCGAGCGGCTGGCCGCCGTGCGTGCGTTCGATCCGCTGCAGTGGCGGATGGAGGCCGAGGCCGGCGTGACGACCGCGACGGTCCGCCGGCGCGCGCGCGAGAGCGGGCTGTGCTTCCCGCCCGACCCGGGCGCCGCCGAGGCCTCCCAGATCGGCGGCAACGTCGCGACGAACGCCGGCGGCCCGCACTGCTTCAAGTACGGGGTGACGGGCGCCTGGGTGACCGGCGTCGAGGCGGTGCTGGCCCCCGGGCACCTCGTGCGCTTCGGCGGCCCGGCGCGCAAGGACGTCGCGGGCTACGACCTGCGCTCGCTGCTCGTCGGCAGCGAGGGGACGCTCGGGATCGTCACGTCGGTCTGGCTGCGGCTGATCCCGGCGCCCGCGTGCGCGCTGCCGGTCTGCGGGTTCTACGCGGACGCCGCGGCGGGAGCCGAGGCCGTGGCGCGGCTGATGGCGGCCGGGCCGGTGCCGGCGGCGATCGAGTACCTCGACGGCGGGACGCTGGCCGTGGCCGGCGGCGGCTTCCCGGGCGGCGTGCCCGAGGGCGCCGGGTTCCTCGTGATCGCCGAGGCCGACACGTCCGCCGAGGACGCCGCCGCGCTGGCCGAGGCGCTCGCGCACGGGGCGCTCGGCGGGCCGCGCGAGCCGGCGCGGCCCGAGGACCTCTGGCGCTGGCGCGACGGCGTCGGCCTCGTGGCCGGCGCCGCCCGCGGGGCGAAGCTCTCCGACGACGTCGCCGTCCCGGTCGAGCGGCTCGCCGAGGCGGTCGACGCGGTGCGCGCGATCGGCGAGCGCCACGCGCTCGAGGCGTGCTCGTGGGGCCACGCCGGCGACGGCAACCTCCACGCGACGTTCCTGCTCGATCCGCGTGACGACCTCGCGCTGCGCCGCGCGCACGCCGCCGCCGAGGAGGTGCTCGCGCTCGCGATCGAGCTGGGCGGCACGATCAGCGGCGAGCACGGCGTCGGCCTGCTGAAGAACGGCCGGCTGCGCCGCCAATGGGATCCCGCCGCGGTACGCGCGCACGACGCGGTGAAGGCCGCGCTCGACCCGCAGGACCTCTTCAACCCGGGCAAGAAGCTGCCGTAGGCTGGGCGCCCATGAAGATCTACACCTGTGGGCAGCGCGACAGGCAGGCGAGCCTCGGCCACCCGTGCGGCCGGGCGGTGAAGGCGGTCCGCGAGGCCGGCTACGCGCCCGAGATCGAGGCGGTCGCCGGCTACAAGATGCTTCCGTGGACCCGGCGCGGCGACGCGCGCAAGGAGATCCGCGCGCTCTCCGGCCAGGAGGACGTGCCGGTGCTCGTGACCGACGACGGCGAGGTCGTCAGCGGCACGAAGACGATCGTGGCGTGGGCGAAGGAGCACCCGGCCCCCTGAACCCGTTCGCCGCGGGGGGTCTGCTCAGGCGCTCAGCGTGAGCCGTCGCGGGCCCTGGCGGAAGCCGGCCTCGACGAGCCGGGCCTCCCAGTCCGAGCCGACGACCGGCTCGCCGTCCACGCGCTCGAGCTGGAGCCTGAGCTTCGCGCGGCCGTCGGTGACGAACGCGGCGAGCGCGCCCAGCGCGGCGTCGACCTGCGCGGCGTCCGGCTCGCCGAGCACGAGCAGCCCGCGCCCGCCGCGCTCGACGTAGAGCACCGGGTCGGCGCCGCCGAGCACGAGGTAGGCGCCCGCCACGCGCTGCGGGCGGCGCTGCCCGTCGCGCGGCTCGGGCCACCTCAGCGCGGCGCCGTAGGGCTGCGCGGGGTCGGTCGCGGCGAGCACGAGCGGGCGCTGCTCCTGCGCGGCGGCGTCCGCGCGCAGGCGCTCGACCGCCCCGGGCAGCGCGAACTGCGCACCGCCGAGGCCCTCCACGAAGTAGCCGCGGCGGCAGACGCCGAGCGTCTCGAGGTCGCTGAGCGCGCTGTAGAGCAGCGAGAAGCCGCCGGCGATCCCCTCGGCGAGCACCTGCTCGCGGGTGACGATCCCGTAGCGCTCGAGCAGCAGTTCGGCGAGCGTGCGCCGCCGCGTCTCGGCGCCGGCGACGCCGTCCCCTCCCGCGAACAGCGGCGCCGCGAGCGCCCACCG
>JALOLQ010000386.1 GCA_025455895.1 Solirubrobacteraceae bacterium | reverse complement strand
CAGCAGGAGAGGGCGGGCTCCGGTGCCGCCCGGGCTCAGCCGCCGGCGGGCGGTTCGACCTGCTTGGGCGCCTGCGGGGCCCGCGGGCTCTCCGGACCGCCGAGCGCGCCGCCGAGGCTCTCGAGCGCCCGGGTGAACTCGCTCGGGATCACCCAGACCTTGTTCGCGTCGCCCTGGGCGATCTGCGGGAGCATCTGGAGGTACTGGTAGCTCAGCAGCGGCCCGTCGGGATCGCCCTTGTGGATCGCGGTGAAGACCGTGTCGATCGCCTGCGCCTCGCCCTCGGCGCGCAGCACCGCGGCCGTCTTCTCGCCCTCCGCGCGCAGCACGGCCGAGGTCTTCTCGCCCTCGGCGGTGAGGATCTGCGACTGCTTGACGCCCTCGGCGGTGAGGATCGCCGCGCGGCGGTCGCGCTCGGCGCGCATCTG
The DNA here is from genome assembly GCA_025455895.1 of Solirubrobacteraceae bacterium. Lineage (GTDB taxonomy): Bacteria > Actinomycetota > Thermoleophilia > Solirubrobacterales > Solirubrobacteraceae > F1-60-MAGs163. The sequence continues at coordinate 3,190 of JALOLQ010000386.1, read as the reverse complement.
CTTCTCCATCGCCTCCTGGATCGAGGACGGCGGATCGATCGCCTTGAGCTCGACGCCGTTGACGCGGATGCCCCAGCGCCCGGTGCGCTCGTCGAGCACGACGCGCAGCTCGGAGTTCACGCGCTCGCGGCCCGTCAGCGCCTCCTCGAGCGTCAGCGCGCCGACGATGTTGCGCAGCGTGGTGACCGTGAGCTGCTCGATGCCCTGGAGCGGGTTGGCGATCTCGTAGGACGCGGCGCGCGGGTCGGTGATCGTGAAGTAGATGACGGTGTCGATCTGGACCGAGACGTTGTCCGAGGTGATCACCGGCTGGGGCGGGAAGGTGACGACCTGCTCGCGCAGGTCGATCAGCGGGCGGACCTTGTCGATGAACGGGATCACGATCGCCAGGCCGGGGCCGAGCGTGCGCTGGTAGCGCCCGAGCCGCTCGACGACGCCGGCGCGGGCCTGCGGGATGATCCGCACCGTCCGCGCGGCGAGGAACAGCGCGAAGACGACGAGGACGGCGAGGACGATGAGCGTGGTCACGGGTTCGTTCTCCTACTCGGCGACCAGCGCGGTCGCCCCTCGGATCTCGACGACCGCGACGCGGTCGCCCTGCTCGAAGACGCGGTCCTCGTCGTAGGCGCGCGCGGTCCAGACCTCGCCCTCGAGCTTCACGAGGCCGGTCCCCTCGTCGTTGGCGATCCGCTCGAGAACCTGCACGCTCTGCCCGATCAGCGCCGCGGTGCCGGTGCGCACCTGCGCGGGCTGGCGCAGGTGGCGGCGCGCGATCGGGCGGACGATCGCGAACGACGCGGCGGTGAGGACCGCGAACACCGCGACCGAGATCGCGTCACCGGCGCCGGCCAGCGAGACGAGCGCGGCCGCGGTGGCCCCGATCGCGAACGGCCCGAGGAAGAAGCTCGTCGTGAGGATCTCCCCCACGGCGAACACGACGGCGACGATCAGCCAGACGATCCACGCGTCCATCGTCTCGCAGCGTACCGCCCGCCGCGGCGCTGCTCAGGACGTGGCGCCGAGCCCGCCGGCCTCCTCGGCGAGGGCGTCGGCGACCTCGCCGTACATGCGCTGCTTGATCGTCGCGACGGTGGCGCGCAGCTTGCCGGCCTGCGCCTGGGCACGCTCGGTGGCGACCGCGAGGACCTGCTCCTCGGGGACGGCGGCGTCGACGATCCCCGCGGCCAGGGCCTCCTCGGGGATGAGCTTCGACATGCCGATCGTGAACGGGATGTTGATGTCCACCTCCGGCAGGCAGAAGTACCCGCGATCGGTGCGCATCACGCGCTGGTCACAGGCGAGCGCGAGCATCGCGCCGCCGGCGAACGCGTGGCCGTTCACGGCGGCGACGGTGGCGACCGGGAAGGTGACCAGACGCCGGTAGATCGCCTGGAGCCCGTTGGCGACCCGCGCCGGGCCGTCCTGCTCGACGTTGGCCATCATCCACTCGAGGTCGAGCCCGTTGGAGAAGAACTTGCCCTGGCCGGTCAGCACGACGGCGGCCGGGCCCTCGCTGCGCTCGACCTCGTCCAGCGCGCCGTCGATCGCGTCGAGCATCGCCGGGTTGAAGCGGTTCTCGCCGGCGGCCATCGTGAGGACGTGGACGTCGCCGGTGCGCGTGATCTCGATCATGAGGCGCGCGAACCTACCAGCCGGCTGTGCGTGGGCGTCCCTACGAGTCGAGCAGCGCGCGGGCGTAGTCGTGCGGGTCGAACGGGCGCAGGTCCTCGAGCTGCTCGCCGATCCCGATGAGCTTCACCGGGATCTCGAGCTCGCCCGCGATCGCCAGCGCGATCCCGCCCTTCGCGGTCCCGTCGAGCTTCGTGAGGATCACGCCGGTCACCGGCGCGGCCTGCGAGAAGAGCTGCGCCTGGCGCAGGCCGTTCTGGCCGGTGGTCGCGTCGACGGTGAGCAGCGTCTCGTGCGGGGCGCCGTCGAGCTGCTTGGCGATCACGCGGCGGACCTTCGCCAGCTCGTCCATCAGCTGGTCCTGGGTGTGCAGGCGACCGGCGGTGTCGACGATCACGACGTCCGCCCCGGCCTCGCGCCCGCGGCGCACGGCCTCGAAGGCGACCGAGCCGGGATCGGAGCCCGGATCGCCGGTGACGATCTCCGCGCCCGCGCGGGTCGCCCACTCGGCGAGCTGCTCGACCGCGGCGGCGCGGAACGTGTCGGCCGCGCCGAGCACGACCTTCAGCTGCTGCTCCTGCCCGAGGTGCCAGGCGAGCTTGCCGATCGTCGTGGTCTTCCCGGTGCCGTTGACGCCGGCGACCATGATCACCGTCGGCTCGTGGCGCAGGTCGATGCGCCCGTCGCCGACGTCGGCTCGCTCGGCGAGCAGGTCGATGAGGCGGTTCTGGAGCGCCTCTCCCCCTTCGACCTGGCCGCTCGTCGCCTCCTGCTCGAGGCGCTCGACGACGTCCGCGGTGGTCCGCGCGCCGACGTCGGCCATGATCAGCGCCTCCTCGAGGCGCTCCCAGGTCTCGTCGTCGAGCGTGTCGAAGAGCGTCGCGTGGACCTCGGCGGTGAGCGCCTCGCGGGTCTTGCCGAGGTTCTCGCGCAGCCGGCGGAAGAAGCCGCGGCGCTGCTCGGGCGCCTCGGCGCCGGGAGCCTCCTCGGGGGCCGCGTCACCCTGCGGGCGGTCGAGCAGGAAGACGTCGTTCCAGTCGCGGGCCATGGGGATGCGCGACGATAGCGGGGTGACGGGCAAGCTCGACTTCCGCGCGCAGGCGGCGGACGCGCCCCCGGCGAGCGACCTGATCGAGGCGATGGTGCAGGAGGTCGCCGGCCTCTACGGCAGCCGGCTCGACGTCCCCGGCAAGCCGACCGCGCATCCCGAGCAGCTGCGGCCGGAGGCCGGCGGGATCTGCCTGGTCGGCTGGGCCGGCGAGCGCGCGGTGGCGGTCGGCGCGGTGAAGCGCCTCGGGGACGGCGTGTGCGAGATCAAGCGGATGTACGTGGCGCACGAGGCGCGCGGCGGCGGGGTCGCGCGAGCGCTGCTGACGGCGCTGGAGGACGCGGCGCGGTCGCTGGGGTACGAGCGGGTGCGGCTCGACACCGGGCCGAGCCAGCCGCACGCGAAGGCGCTCTACCTCTCGGCGGGGTACGCCGAGATCCCGGACTACAACGGCAACCCGGATGCGTCGTTCTGGGCGGAGAAGGCGCTGGGGTGACCGACGGGCGTCAGCGA
>JALOLQ010000077.1 GCA_025455895.1 Solirubrobacteraceae bacterium | reverse complement strand
ACGCGCTCGGCGTCCGCCGCGAGGACCTCGTGATGGACCCGGGCCGCGAGGTCAGCGGCCCGCCGGTGCGCGTGTTCCAGGACCTCGTGCGCCGCCGCGCCGCGCTCGGCGAGCCGGTCGCCTACCTGCTCGGTACGCGCGGCTTCCGCCGGCTCGACCTGGCCGTCGATCCGCGGGTGCTCGTGCCGCGCCCGGAGACCGAGCTGCTCGTCGAGGCGGCGCTCACGCTGCCGCCGGGTTCGCGGGTCCTGGACGTCGGCACCGGCAGCGGCGCGGTCGCGCTGGCGCTGAAGGACGAGCGCCCGGACCTGCGCGTGACCGGCAGCGACGTCAGCGCCGACGCGCTCGCGGTGGCCCGGGCCAACCGCGATCGCCTCGGGCTCGACGTCGAGCTGGCCGAGGCCGACCTGCTGGCCGGTCTCGGCGCCGGGTGGGACGCGATCCTCTCCAACCCGCCATATGTCGCGGAGGGCGAGCGCGCCGCGCTGCCGCGCGACGTGCTGCACCACGAGCCGCCCGGCGCGCTGTTCGCCGGCGCCGACGGGCTCGACGTGATCCGCCGCCTGGTCCCGGCCGCCGCGGCGACCGAGGCGCGGCTGCTCGCGCTCGAGATCGGCGCCGGGCAGCACGAGGCGGTGCTCGCGCTCGTGCGCGCCGCCGGCTTCGCGCAGGCGCAGGTGCTGCCCGACCTCGCCGGGATCCCGCGCGTCGTCGTCGGCCGGCGAGCGGTCCTGCCCGCGGGGTAGCCTGGGCGCCGATGAGGATCGTCATCGGGGCCGACCACGGGGGCTTCGAGCTCAAGGAGCACGTGCGCGACCTGCTCGCCGCCCAGGGCCACGAGGTCACCGACGTCGGCGCGTTCACCGCCGAGTCGGTGGACTACCCGCCGATCGCCGAGCGGGCCGCGCGGATGGTCGCCGCCGGCGAGGCCGAGCGCGGGATCCTCGTCTGCGGCTCGGGCAACGGCGTCGCGATCGTCGCGAACAAGGTCCCCGGCGTGCGCGCCGTGAACGCCCACGACGTCGACGAGACGCTGCTCGCGCGGCAGCACAACGCGATCAACGTGCTGACGCTCGGCGGCCGGCGGATCACCGCGGCGCAGGCCGAGCCGATCGTCGCGGCGTTCCTGGACACCGAGGCCGAGGGCGGGCGCCACGAGCGCCGCGTGGCCCAGATCACCGCCGCCGAAGGCCGCTGACCCCGCCCGGCGATACCATCGCCGGGCGATGACCGAGCTGCCGCCCGACTGGTTCAACCGCCCTCTGGCCGACGTCGACCCCGAGGTCGCCGAGGCGGTCGGGAAGGAGCTCGAGCGCCAGCAGCGCACGCTGGAGATGATCGCCTCGGAGAACTTCGTCCCGCAGGCGATCCTCGAGTGCCAGGGCAGCGTCCTGACGAACAAGTACGCCGAGGGCTATCCCGGCCGGCGCTACTACGGCGGCTGCGAGTGGGTCGACGTCGTCGAGCAGCTGGCGATCGACCGCGCCAAGGCGCTGTTCGGCGCCGAGCACGCCAACGTCCAGCCGCACGCCGGCGCGCAGACGAACGCCGCCGTGTACCACGCGCTGCTGCAGCCCGGCGACACGCTGATGGGCCTGTCGCTCGCCCACGGCGGCCACCTCACCCACGGGATGAAGCTCAACCTCTCCGGGCGCCTCTACGAGATCGCCGCCTACGAGGTGAGCCCCGAGACGAACCTGCTCGACATGGACGAGGTCGAGCGGCTGGCCAAGGAGCACCGGCCGAAGATGATCGTCGCCGGCTGGTCGGCCTACCCGCGCTTCCAGGACTTCGCCCGCTTCCGCGAGATCGCCGACGAGGTCGGCGCGTACCTGCTCGTCGACATGGCGCACTTCGCGGGCCTCGTCGCCGCCGGCCTGCATCCCAGCCCGGTGCCGCACGCCGACGTCGTGACGACGACCGTCCACAAGACGCTCGGCGGCGCCCGCGGCGGCATGATCCTCTGTCGCGAGGAGCACGCCAAGGCGATCAACTCGGCGGTCTTCCCCGGTCAGCAGGGCGGGCCGCTCGAGCACGTGATCGCGGGCAAGGCGGTCGCGCTGCGGATCGCCGCCACCGAGGCCTTCCGCGAGCGCCAGGAGCGCACCGTCGCCGGCGCGCGCGCGGTCGCGGAGGCGATGATGGGCGCCGGCCACGGCGTGAACGTGCTCACCGGCGGCACGGACGTGCACCTCGCCCTCGCGGACCTGCGCGAGTCCGAGCTGGACGGGCAGCAGGCGGAGGATCGCCTGCACGAGATCGGCATCACGGTGAACCGCAACGCGGTCCCGTTCGACCCGCGCCCGCCGATGGTCACGAGCGGGCTGCGCGTCGGCACGAGCGCGCTCGCGACCCGCGGCCTGCAGGCCGAGGACTTCGCCGAGGTCGGCGAGCTCATCGCCACCGCGCTGACCCCGGCGTTCGACGCACGTCGCGGCGAGCTCGCCGAACGGGTCGACGCGGTCGCCGACCGGTACCCGCTCTACGAGCACCTCAGCGCCCGCGCGGGCGTCTGACCGCCCGCCCGCACGTCTAGGCTTCGCCGCGCATGTCGGTGCGCGACGCCATCCTCGGCTTCGCCGTCGCGTTCGCGGCCGCCGCGCTGCTGACGCCGGTGGCGGCGCGCTTCGCGCGGCGGGTCGGTGCGGTGGACGTCCCGCGTGAGCGCGGCCTGGCCACGCGGACGACGCCGCTGCTCGGCGGGCTGGCGATCTTCGCGGCGCTGCTGCTGGCGAGCCTGCTGTTCCTGAACCTCGACGGGCCGGTCGGGGAGCGCATGCGCGGCGTGCTCGCCGGAGCCGCGCTGATCACCCTCGTCGGCGCGCTCGACGACCGCTTCGAGCTGAACGCGCTGGTGAAGCTCGCCGGCCAGGTCGCCGCCGCGGCGATCCCGGTCGCCGCGGGCGTGACCGTCTCGAACATCACGCTGCCGTTCCTCGGCGCGGTGGACCTCGGCGATGCGGGCGGCCCGATCACCGTCCTCGGGCTGGTCTTCGTGATGAACGTCGTGAACTTCTCCGACGGGATCGACGGGCTCGCCGCCGGCGTGTGCGCGATCAGCGCCGTGGCCTTCGCGGTGATCGCCTTCGACCTCGAGCGCAACACCGCCGGCACGCTCGCCGGGATCACCGCCGGCGCGGCCGCCGGCTTCCTGCTGCACAACTTCCCGCCGGCGAAGGTCTTCATGGGCGACACCGGGGCGATGCTGCTGGGGCTGCTGCTCGGCTGCATCGCCGTCGAGGGCGCCGTCAAGACGCAGGCCGTGCTGGCGCTCGTCTTCCCGCTGATCGTCCTCGCCGTCCCGTTCCTGGACACCGCCTTCGTCGTCCTCAAGCGGCTGAAGTACCGGCGCCCGGTCTACCAGGCCGATCAGAGCCACTTCCATCACCGCATGAGCCGGATCGGCTTCAGCCAGCGGCGCACCGTGCTCTACCTCTACGGCTGGACGGTGTGCGTCGCCGGCTTCGCGGTGCTGCTGCGCTTCGTGCCCTACTCGGACGTCGACGGCACGCTGAACCCCGGCTGGTCGCTCGTGATGGCGCTGATCGGGCTCGCCGTGCTCGCGGCCTCGGTCTACCTGGTCTACGTGCTGGAGATCCTGAAGTTCAAGCGCCTCACGGCCCGCCGTCTGCGCCGCAGCCGCCCCGGGGTCACCGAGCGCGAGATCGAGGCCGACGCGACGCTGCGGATCGAGACCGGGCAGTTCGACGCGATCCGCCCCGAGGACGTCGCCGCCGCCGGCGAGCGCCCGCGGGCCGAGCCTCAGGCGCCGCCGGCGCCGTAGACGCCGCGCAGCCAGATCCCGGTGAGCGCGTCGACGAGGTCCGCGGGCGGGATCGGGCCGTCCTGCACGAGGTCCTGGTAGAGCGTGCGCTCGGTCATCCACGTCAGCGCGAAGGCCGTCGCACGGGCGTTCTCGGGGGCCGCCCGGCCCGCCTCCTGCTCCTCGAGGATGCGGCGCTCGCTGGCATCGACGAAGCGGCCCAGCGTCGAGCGCCAGAAGGTCGCCACGCGCTCCTCGTAGGTCGCCACCTCGACGATCACCCGCATCAGCACGGCGTGCTCGCGGTAGAGCGCCGCGATGTTCGCGAGCGCGGTGTGGAGCTCCTCGCGCGGGTCGCCGGCGCCGGAGAACCAGACGTTCGCCTGCTCGAAGAGCAGTGCGTTGATCTCCTCGGTCAGGCGCTGGAGCAGCTCGCCCTTGTCGGCGAAGTAGAAGTAGAACGCGGTGCGCGAGATCCCGGCGCGGTTGGCGATCTTCTCGATGCCCAGGTCGGCGTACGAGTTGCCCTCGGCGAGCAGCTCCTCGGTGGCCTGAAGGACGGCGGCCTGGACGGCGGCGCGCTTGGCGGTGTTCGGCGTCTCCCGCCGTCCCTCGATCGTCATCGCGCGTCAGCCTATCCCGCGCGTGCGTCGCCCGCCGGTCTTGACGCCGGGATCGCGGCTGGTACCGTCATCGAACCCTCCGATCCGGAGGAGGACGCCCCATGAAGCGCTCGTCGACCCACGCCCGCACGACCTGCTCCGCCCTCACCGGCGGTGTCGTGCCGTCGTCCCCCGAGCTCGCGTCCTAGCCCTTCCGGCGCCGGACCGCGGGCTCCACCGCCCGCGTCGTCGGCGCCGTGCATCCCGCGTCGCGCTCACCTCGCCCGGGCGGTGGCCGTTCCACCATCAGCCACCACCGACCCAGGAGGTCGATCGCGATGTACTCGAAGATCCACGAGCACCACGCCCGCGAGAGCGCTGATCAGCGCGCCCGCCGGGCCGCGGTGCACGTACCCCGCCCCGCCCCGCCCCCGGGGCGGCTGCGAGGGATGGCCGCGCTGGCGCTCGCGTCGCTGGCCGGCCGGCTGGACCGCGAGCGCGCGCGCCGCGCCCTCGCCTCGTGAGGCCCGCAGGCCCGCCGCGCCGCCGGCGCGGCGGGCCTGCCAGGCTTGCGGGCATGGACGTCTCGAACCTCGCCGCCGCCGCGTCCTTCGTCACCGCGGACGGCTCCACGATCCGCGAGCTCGCCGGGCGCGTGTCGGCCCCGGCCCGGCACCAGAGCCTGGCCGAGGCGACCGTGCCGCCGGGCGGCGCCACCACCGCGCACCTGCACCCCGAGGCCGAGGAGCTCTACTTCTTCACCGCCGGGACGGGCCGCCTGCGGGTCGGCGACGACGAGCGCGAGGTCGCGGCCGGGGACTGCGCCGTCATCCCGCCCGGGACCCCGCACAAGCTCTGGAACCGCTCGGACACCGAGCCGCTCGTGCTGCTCTGCTGCTGTGCGCCGGCCTACCGCCACGAGGACACCGTGCTGCTCGAGCCCGAGGGCGGCTGATCCGCCTGCGGGGTGCCTCGGGGGGCGCCGCACCGCTGCCGATACCTCCTACGTCGTTCCAACTGATACAAAGTCCCCGCGGCGGCCGGTATGGTTCCCGCGGCGAGCGGCCATGACGGCCGCCGGTGAAGGAGAGCACGATGATCCTGGGGGAGGCACGGATGGGAGCGGAGGCGGCGGCCTTGCTGGCCGGCGGTCTCTGGCGCGGGAGCGGGATGCCGCGCTCCGACGGGCACCCCGTCCTGCTCATCCCGGGCTTCCTCGCCGGGGACGGCAGCCTCGGCCTCATGACGCAGTGGCTGCGCAGGCTGGGCTACCGGGCTCATGGCTCGGGGATCACGAGCAACGTCGAGTGCTCGCAGAAGACGGTCACCGATCTCGAGGACCGTCTCGTCGCCCTCAGCGAGCGCTACGAGCGGCCGGTCTCGATCATCGGCCACAGCCGCGGCGGGATGTGCGCGCGGGTGCTCGGCGTGCGCCACCCCGAGCGCGTCAGCCACGTGATCGCGCTGGGCTCGCCGCTGGTCGCCACGCTCGACGACATCCATCCGGTGCTGCGCCTCCAGATCCGCACGCTCCAGCGCGTCCAGCGCCTGGGCGGCGGCGGGCTGATCGCCTCGACCTGCGAGGACTCCTGGGAGGCCTACAAGTTCGGGCTCGAGCCGACGGGGTGCTGCACGTCGTTCTGGGAGGACCTCGACGCGGACGTTCCCGCCTCGGTCGGCTTCACCTCGATCTACTCCCGTAGCGACGGCGTCCTCCATTGGCGTGCGTGCCTGGACCCCGAGGCGGTGCACGTCGAGGTCGAGAGCTCACACTGCGGGATGGCCGTCAACCCGCGCGTCTACCGCGAGATCGCCGCGCGCCTGCTCGCACCGGCCGAGCCGCGGGTGATCCCGACGCCGGCGCCGCGCGTGCGGCGCGAGGTGCCGATCGTCGCCGTGAGCTGAGCCCGGCCCCGGTGCGTCCCGACCCGGCGCAGCGGTAGGGTCGCTCGTCATGGGCGCGCACGACCGCGCAGCGCAGGCCGAGCGGCGATTCGACCTCGTCATGTACCCGTCCGAGCGTCCCTCCGGAGTCGCCGGCGTCGTCGTGCTCGCCGCGGACGCCGCGCTCGGGGCCGGGCTGCGGGCGGGACGCGCCGCAGGGACCGTCGCGGGCGCGGGCCTGCGGGCGGCCGAGACGGCGGGGGCGGTCGTCGCCCGGGTCCCGGGCGCCGGGCGGCTCGCCCAGACGGCGGAGGCGCTCGTGCGACCCCTCACCGAGGACGGAGCCGCGGCCCGCGTGGCCGGCGGGCGCGCCGCGGCGGACGGGCTGCAGCGGATCGTCGAGCTCGTGGCGCCCGTCGCGGTCGACGCCCTCGACCTCAACGCGATCATCGCCCGTGTGGACCTCGACGCGGCGCTGGCGGGCGTGGACGTCGACGCGCTCGTCTCGCGGATCGACATCGACCGGGTGGTGTCGCAGATCGACATCGATGCGCTCGTCTCGCGGATCGACATCGACGCGCTCGTGTCGCGGATCGACATCGACGCGCTCGTGTCGCGGATCGAGATCGATGCGTTGGTCTCGCGGATCGAGATCGACGCGCTGGTCTCGCGGATCGACATCGACGCGCTGGT
>JALOLQ010000002.1 GCA_025455895.1 Solirubrobacteraceae bacterium | reverse complement strand
CCCCGTTCCGGCTCAGCGGCGGCGCCCGCGCGATCCAGGTGCGGCTCTCGGCCGGCGCGCGTCGGCTGCTGCGCCGCGGAGCGCTGCGGATCGTCGTCAGCGCCGAGGCGCGCGACGCCGCAGGCAACCGCGCCCGGCGGACGGCGAAGGCCACGCTGCGGCGGCGCTGAGCGGTTGATGATGATCGAGCCCGCTCCGCGGGCGAGATCATCATCAACCATGGGGTTCCCGGGGGTGCGCGAGGCTTGACACACTCGTGTCAAGGTTGGCCGTTTCCCTGCTAGCCTGCGGCCGTATGCCGCGTGACTACCTGGCCGCCGTCCGCGACCGCGTCATCGTCTTCGACGGAGGCATGGGCGCGACGCTCGAGGAGTTCGAGCTCACCAGCGAGGACTACGGCGGCCTGCCCGGAAAGTGCCACGAGGCCCTCATCCTGCACCGCCCCGACGTGATCGAGGGCGTGCACCGCTCGATGGCCGAGGCCGGCGCCGACGTGGTCGAGACCGACACGTTCCAGGCCAGCCGCCTGAAGCTCGAGGAGTGGGGCCTCGGCGAGCACACGCTCGAGATCAACCGCCGCGCCGTGGAGATCGCCCGCGCCGCGGTCGGCGAGGAGCGCTTCGTGGCCGGCTCGATCGGCCCCACCGGCCACCTGCCCGCCTCGGACGACCCCACGCTCGGGCAGCTGCGCTTCCGTGACCTCGTGACGATCTTCGAGGAGCAGGCCCGCGGGCTCGTCGAGGGCGGCGCCGACCTGCTGATCATCGAGACCGCGCAGGACATCCTCGAGGTCAAGGCGGCGATCTTCGGCGCGCGCGAGGCGTTCGCGACCACCGGCCGGACGATCCCGATCCAGTGCTCGGTCTCGCTGCTGCCCAACGGCGGCAAGATGCTGCTCGGCACCGACATCGACGCGGTGCTCACGACGCTCGAGGCGCTGAAGATCGACGTCATCGGCCTGAACTGCTCGACCGGGCCGGAGGACATGCGCGACGCGATCCGCTTCCTCGGCGAGCACTCGAGCCTGCCGGTCCACTGCATCCCGAACGCCGGCCTGCCGCTCCAGGGCCCGAACGGCGAGACGATCTTCCCCGAGCAGCCCGAGCCGCTGGCCGAGGCGCTCGGCGAGTTCGTCGAGCGTTACGGCATCTCGATCGTCGGGGGCTGCTGCGGCACCACCCCGGCGCACATCAAGGCGATCGCCGAGCGCTGCCACGGCCTGCCCGTGCAGCCGCGGCCCGCCCCGCGCCCCGCGCGCCTGTCCTCGATGATGAGCGCCACCGCGCTCGTGCAGGACCCCAGCCCGACGCTCGTCGGCGAGCGGGTCAACTCGCAGGGCTCGCGCAAGGCCAAGGAGCTGCTCCTGGCCGACGACTACGACGGCCTCGTGCAGATCGCCGAGGACCAGGTCGAGGGCGGCGCGCACGTGCTCGACCTGTGCGTCGCGCTGACCGAGCGCACCGACGAGGACGAGCAGATGCGCCTCGTGGCCAAGCGCGTCTCGCTCTCGCAGCCGGCGCCGATCCAGGTCGACTCGACCGAGCCGAACGTCATCGAGACCGCGCTCGAGCAGATCCCGGGCCGGGCGATCGTCAACTCGATCAACCTCGAGGCCGGCCGCGACAAGCTCGACCAGGTCGTCCCCGTCGCCCTCGCCCACGGCGCCGCGGTGATCGCGCTGACGATCGACGAGGTCGGCATGGCCAAGACGGCCGAGCGCAAGGTCGAGATCGCCCGGCGGATCACCGAGCTGTGCTGCGACGAGCACGGGCTCGACCGCGAGGCGCTGATCTTCGACGTGCTGACCTTCACGCTCACGACCGGCGACGACGAATGGAAGCCCTCGGCGGTCGAGACGATCGAGGGCATCCGCCGCGTGAAGGCCGAGATCCCGGGGGTGAAGACCTCGCTCGGCGTCTCGAACGTGAGCTTCGGCGTCTCCCCCGGCGCCCGCGCGGTGCTGAACTCGGTGTTCCTGCACCACTGCGTCGAGGCCGGGCTCGACCTGGCGATGGTCAACCCGAACCACATCACCCCGTACGGGGAGATCACCACGCAGGAGCGCGAGCTCGCCGACGACCTCGTCTTCAACCGCCGCGAGGACGCGCTCGAGCGCTTCATCGCCCACTTCGAGTCCAAGGGCGCCGAAGAGGAGAGCACGGGCGCCGCCGATCCGACCGAGGGCATGGAGCCCGAGGAGGCGCTGCACTTCCACATCCTGCGCCGCCGCAAGGAGGGCGTCGAGGACTGGATCGACCGCGCGGTCGAGAAGCTCGGCGCCGTCCCGACGCTCAACGACGTGCTGCTGCCGGCGATGAAGGAGGTCGGCGACAAGTTCGGCGCCGGCGAGCTGATCCTGCCCTTCGTGCTGCAGTCGGCCGAGGTCATGAAGCGCGCGGTCGCGCGGCTGGAGAACTACCTCGACCGGATCGAGGGCTACACGAAGGGGACCGTCGTGCTCGCGACGGTCTTCGGCGACGTCCACGACATCGGCAAGTCGCTCGTCAACACGATCCTCACGAACAACGGCTACACCGTCGTCGACCTGGGCAAGCAGGTCCCCGTCGGCACGATCATCGACGCGGCCAAGGAGCACGACGCGACGGCGATCGGGCTCTCGGCGCTGCTCGTCTCGACCTCGAAGCAGATGCCGCTGTGCGTCCAGGAGCTGCACGAGCAGGGCCTCGAGTACCCGGTGCTGATCGGCGGCGCGGCGATCAACCGCGCCTTCAGCCTGCGCGCGAGCTTCCCGCACGGCACCGAGAGCGACGACCTCTACGCCCCCGGGCTCTTCTACTGCAAGGACGCCTTCGAGGGCCTCGCGGTGATGGACCGGCTCGTGGACCCGGCCGAGCGCGAGGGGCTCGTCGCCAAGGTCCACGCCGACGCGCTCGCCCAGCGCGCCAAGGGCCCCGAGCCCGAGGAGCTCCCGACCGACGACGACAGCGTGCGCTCGGCCGCGCGCACCGACGTTCCGGTGCCGACGCCGCCGTTCTGGGGCGTGCGCGAGATCCCCGTCGACCTCGACGAGCTCTACCACCACCTCGACACGCACGTCCTCTTCAAGCTCCACTGGGGCGGCAAGGGCGTGAAGGGCGAGGCCTGGCGCGAGCTCGTGCAGGGCGACTTCCGCCCGCGCCTGGAGCGGATGTGGCGCGAGCAGGACTACCTGCGCCCGCGCGCGCTGCTCGGCTACTTCCCCTGCTACAGCGAGGGCAACGACATCGTCGTGCTCGACCCCGAGGACCGGGCGACCGAGCTGACCCGCTTCACCTGCCCGCGCCAGCCCGGCCACGACCGCATCTGCCTGGCCGACTACTACCGCCCGAAGGACGCAGACGAGCTCGACGTCGTCGCGATCACCGCGGTGACCTCGGGCTCGGAGGTCACCGAGCTGATGGCGCGCCTGGAGGCCGAGGGCGAGTTCGCCGAGCAGCTGTTCGTCCACGGCCTCGGCGTCCAGACCGCCGAGGGCCTGGCCGAGTGGCTGCACGCGACGGTCCGTGCGGACCTCGGCCTCGAGCGCACGCAGGGCCGGCGCTACTCGTGGGGCTACCCGGCGGTGCCCGACCAGGCCGAGCACCTGAAGGTGGAGGAGCTGCTCGGCCTCGAGCAGATCGGCATGAGCATCTCCCCCGGCTTCGCGCCCGAGCCCGAGCAGTCGACGCTCGCGATCATCGCCCACCATCCCGATGCGACGTACTTCGGGATGAAGTCCGGCACGCTGCCGACGAGCGACCGCCAGCGCGCCGACGACGTCATCGCCGGCTCCGACCGCGATCCCACGCGCCTGAGCGAGCTCGACGACGCCGACCCCGACGACGTCGGCGAGGCGCAGGCCGTCACCGCGGACGCGAGCTGAGCAGCGCGAGCTTCGCGGCGCGCGGCAGCGCCTTGATCCGCGCCTCCTCGCGCCGCGCGGCGGTGCGGTCGGGCATCGGCCAGGACGCCGCGAGCGTCACCGGCCGGCGGCTGCGCGTGTAGCGGCTGGCGGTGCCGGCCCCGTGCGCGGCGAGCCGGCGCTCGAGATCGACCGTCCAGCCGGTGTAGAGGCTGCCGTCGGCGCAGCGCAGGACGTAGACCCAGGCCTCGGCCTCGGGCGCCACGGCCCGGCTCAGGCCTCGGCGAGCTGCGGCTCGGAGGCCGCGGGCGCCGGCAGCGGCGGGAGCCGCACCGGCGTGGAGTGCAGCGCGCGCAGGCGCACGTCGCGCCAGCTCAGGCCCTCCTTGAGCAGCGCCGGGACGCCCATGATCACGGCGGTCGCGATCTCGACGGCCTGCAGGACGATCCCGTAGCCGAGCGCGTCGGCCGCCGAGACGCCGTAGGCGCCGGTCAGCACGGCGACGCACGCCGCCTGGAAGACGCCGAGGTTCGACGGCGTCGCCGGCAGCACCGCGGTGACGTTCACCGCCAGCAGGACCGCGGCGGCGGCGCCGATGCCCGCGCGGTCGTCGAGGCCGATCGCCACGAGCAGCAGCCAGCACGAGACGGCCTGGAGCGCCCAGGCGGTGAGCTGGGCGCCCACGGCCACGCTCCCGCGCCGCGGATCGCGGAACACGCGCAGGCCGTCGCGCACCTGCGCCGCGGCCCGCTGGACGGGCTCCGTGATCGCGCGCAGCCGCGCCGAGGCACCGGTCGCGCGCAGCACGGCGGGCCCGAGCACGACCACCGCGAGCAGCGCGGCGGGCGCGATCGCCACCGCGGCGAGCGCGCCGTGGTGGTCGTCGAACACGTGCACGGTCGAGAAGGCGATGACGCCCAGCAGCACGAGCGCCAGCACGTTGAGCAGCGTCTGCGAGACGAGCGTCCCGACGACGACGGGCGTGGTCTCGCGCGGTCGCCCGGCGCGCCGGGCGACGATCAGTGCCCGGGCGGGCTCGCCGAGGCGGGCCGGCAGCGTGGCCGACATCAGCACGCCGATCGCGGTGCCCTGCATCGCGTCGGAGAACCGCAGGCCCGAGGACGGCAGCGCCGCGCGCAGGATCGCCGTCCAGGAGACGGCGCGCACGACCATCGAGGCGCACATCACGAGCAGCGCCGCGATCACCCAGCTCGGGCTCGAGCGCAGCAGGCTCTCGCCGACCCGGTCCACCCCGATCCGCTGGAGTGCGAGCAGCGTCAGCGCCGCGCCGGCGGCGGCCGCCGCGGCGAGTCCGGCCCGGCGGGCGACGCGGCGCACGCGCGCGCGGCGGTGGCCGCCGGGCGGCGCCGGCTCGAGCGTGGCCAGCCGCTGGGGCGGGACGAGCGGGCCGCCGTCGGCCGGGACGAGCGCCAGGCGGCGGGCGGCGCGCGCGCCGGCGCCGGCGGGCCGGGTGGCGGCGCGCTCGCGGGCGGCGATCGACCGGCGGTAGACCGCGAGGACCTCGTCGGCGACCCGCGGCCAGGCGTAGCGGTGGGCGCGCTCGGCCGCGCAGCGCGAGAGCGCCGCGCGGCGCGCCGGGGCCAGCGCGAGGTCGCGCAGCACGCCGGCCAGGGCCTGCGGATCGGCATGCGGGACGAGCAGGCCGTCGACGCCGTCGCGCACGACGTCGCGGTAGCCCGCGATGTCGCTGGCGACCACGGGGGTGCCCTGCGCGAACGCCTCGGTGAGGACCATGCCGAAGCTCTCGCCGCCCAGCGACGGGGCGCACAGCACGTCGGCCTCGCGCAGCACGCGGGTCTTCTCCGCGTCGTCGACGCGCCCGAGGACGGTGATGCGCTCCTGCCCGTCGAGCAGCAGCGGGAGCACCTCGTCCTCGACGGCGCCGACGATCACCAGCTCGGCGTCGACGTGCTCGCGCAGCGCCTCGAAGGCGCGCAGCAGGACCGGCAGGCCCTTGCGCTCCACGGCCTGGCCGACGAACGCGATCCGCAGCCGCCCGCGCTCGCCCGCGGCATGCACGGGAACGAGCTCGGGGACGTGGACCCCGTTGGGGACGATGTCGTAGCGCCCGCCGAAGAAGCGCTTCGCGGTCCAGGCGGCGGCGTCCGAGACGGCGATCCGCCCGTGCAGCGCGTTCATCCGCCGCGCGGCGCCCAGCGCACGCGCGGCCCCGTGGCTGAGCGCGTTCGTGCCGTAGGTGTGGAAGGTGCCGACGAGCGCCGCGCCGGAGAACTCGAGCGCGTCCCAGCTGATCGCGGGCGCGACCGGCTCGTGGACGTTCACCACGTCGAAGCGGCCGGCCTCCAGCTCGCGGCGCAGGCGCTGGACGCCGGTCGGGAACACCGAGAGGTTCGAGACCGCGCCGTTCGAGGCGATCCCCACCGTGCGCCCCAGCGGCACGACGTGCTCCGGGAGCTCTCGCGGCTGCGGGGCGGCACCCCGATGCAGCCGCGCGCTCCGGGCGTCCGGCGGGTCGAAGGGCGCCAGCACGCGCACGTCATGGCCCTCGGCGAGGAACTCGTCCGCCAGAGCCTCGATGTGCCGCGTCACGCCCCCCGGGTAGGACCACGAGTAGGGGGAGACCAGGGCGATGCGCATTCGCAGCCCAGGATGCTAGCGCGGCGTGCGGTCCTCCACCGCGAGCCGCGCGTCACCGCGCAGGTACGCCACGAGCACCGCCGCGATCACCGTCGCGAAGAGCAGCAGCACGGGGCCGGAGTCGTTGAACAGGGCCCCGGCGACGCCGAGCGCGACGATCCCCGCGAGCGCCGCGAGCCAGGCCGGGTCGCCGCCGACCCGCTCGAGCACGCGGTCGCGGCGGCGGATCCCGAGGGCGATCGCCAGCAGCGCGATCGCCGTGGTCACGGGCATCATCCCGCGCACCACCTGGCGGCCCGCCAGCTCGTAGCGGCGCGCGACGACGTCCCACAGGTCGCCCCCGTCGCCGGCGCGCAGCACGGTCCGGGTGAAGTGCGACGAGCCGCCGCTGACCAGGTCGACCGCCGCCAGCGCGAGCAGGCCGAGCAGCGGCGCGGCGCTCACGACCACGAGCGCTCGCCGCGTGACGCCGCCCGGCAGCATCAGCACCGCCGCGACCGCGGCGCCGGCGCCCACCGTGATCACGCCGCCGACGTCGGCGCCCAGGCGCCCGGCGCCCATCACGAGCGCCAGCGCGGCCCCCGCCGCCGCGAACGCCCACACGCCGGCGCGACGGCGCCCGCCGCCGGCCAGCAGCGCGGCGACCCCGATCAGGAGCAGCGCGGTGAGCGTCGCCTCGAGCTCGTTCCCGATCCCGTAGAAGCGCGAGCCGAACATCGGGTTGGGGCCGAGCAGCGAGCGGATGATGAGCGGCGAGCCGAGCGCCAGGTCCAGCGTGTACGCACCGACCGCGGCGAGGGCCGGGGCGGCCGGGCCGCGCGGCCACGGCAGCAGGCGGTCGGTGAGCACCCCGAGGCCCATGGTCAGCGCCGCGACCAGCACGAGCTCGGCGGTGCGCGGCGGGGCGAGCGCCGCGGTGACCAGGACGACCGCGGGCACCCAGAGGACCCCGAGGGCGCCGGCGCGCATCGCCCAGCGCAGGCCGCGCCGGTCGGCGGCGAGCATCGCCGCCAGCAGCAGCGCCAGCCAGGCGCCGAACACGCTGTAGAGCGCCGGGAACCGCCGCGGGAGCACGATCCGCAGGCGGTCGGCGAGCCCTTCCAGCGCCGCCGCGTCGCGCCCCGGCTCGACCCGGATCGGCTGCCCCTTGACGTCGTCGGGCACGGCGATCCGCAGGTGCTCGAGCGTCGTCGGCAGCACGTCGATCCCCGCGACCACGCCGCCGAGGTGGGTCGTGTCCGAGGTGAGCCGCCCGGGCGCGCCCGCGAGCCCGTCGATCCCGGTCGGCAGCAGGCGGCCGTTCGCCTCCGGCGGCGACTGCAGGACGATCAGCAGCTCCCCGGGCGCCCGGGCGGTGACCAGGCGCGCGACCGCGCGGTCACCGTCGGGCCCGGTCGGCAGGCCCGCCACCACGAGGCGCCGCGTCGCCAGCAGCGCGCGGGCGCGCCGCGCGACGTCGGCCGCGGGCCCGAGCGAGAGCTCCGCGATCCGGCCCGCGCGGTCGGCGGCGACGATCGCCTCGTGCTGCTCGCGGCCGCTGACGCCCGCGTAGCCGGCGCCGCCGGGCACCGAGCCCGCGAGCAGGCCGGGCACGACGTCGGCGGGCGCGTCCTGCGCGCGCGCGGCGATCGCCCGCCAGCCGGTGACGGTGCCGCCGCCGCGCCCGTCGCCCTCGATCACGACGGGCGGCGGATCGCGCGGTTCGTAGCTGGCCAGCGAGACGCGCGTGCCCTGGGTGAGGTCGAGCAGCGCCTGCGCCGGATCGTAGGCGCCCTGCGTCGCCTGCGTCAGGCCGAGCGACAGCGACGGGAACCGCTCGAGCCGGTCGAGCACCTCCCCCACCTCGTTGGCGGGTTCGGGGGCGTCCGCGAGCTCGTCGGCCTCGGGCAGCGGCAGCAGCGCGATCAGCACGCGCGGCCCACCGGGCGCCGCGGGCGCGGCCGCGGCGGCGGCCGCCGGAAGGAGGGACAGCGCGAGCGCGAGCACCGCGAGCGCGGCGAGGCGGCACGCGCCGCGACGGGGCCGGGCGGGCATCGCGGGGTATTGTGCCCGCCCGCGATGACCGACGCGGCCGCCGCCCTCCCCCACCTGCGCGCCGCCGACCCGGTGCTCGCCCGGCTGCTCGACGCCGGCGAGGGCCCCGTCCTCGAGCCCGACCCGTCCCGCGACCACGCCGACCACTACGCCGCGCTCGTGCGCGCGATCGTCGGCCAGCAGCTCTCCACGACGGTCGCGCGCGTCATCTACGGCCGGCTGCTCGAGCGCTTCGGCGGGCGGCCGCCGACGCCCGAGGAGATCCTCGCCGACGACCCCGAGGAGCTGCGCGCCGCGGCCGGCCTGTCGCGCGCGAAGACGACCTTCCTGCGCTCGCTGGCCGAGCACGTCGTCAGCGGCGAGCTCGACCTCGAGCACGTCTCGACGCTGCCCGACGACGAGCTGATCCGCGAGCTCACGGCGGTCAAGGGGATCGGCGAGTGGTCGGCGCACATGTTCCTCATGTTCCAGCTGCGCCGGCCCGACGTGCTCGCCGTCGGCGACCTCGGCGTGCGGCGCGCCGTGCAGCGCGCCTACGAGCTCGAGGACCTGCCGTCGCCCTCCGAGCTCACCGCGATCGCCGAGCCCTGGCGGCCGTACCGGACGACCGCCTGCCGGGTGCTCTGGTGGTCGCTGGACAACGAGCCCGCGTAGGCGGGCCCGGCGGGGTTCAGAGCGCGCTGACCGCGTCCGCTTCCTCGTCCTTCACGCGGAAGGACGAGCCGCAGCCGCAGGCCGCGACGACGTTCGGGTTCACGACCTGGAACCCGGCGCCGGTGAGCGAGTCGACGTAGTCGATCTGCGAGCCGTCGACGTACGAGAGGCTCTGCGGGTCGACGAGCAGGCGCAGGCCGTGGTCCTCGAAGACGACGTCCCCGTCGCGCTCCTCGTCGAAGGCGAGCTGGTACTGGAAGCCCGAGCAGCCGCCGCCCTTGACGCCGACGCGCAGGCCGGCGACCTGGACGTCCGCGCCCTGCGCGGTGAGGAACTCGCGGACCTTGTCGGCCCCGAGATCGGTGAAGGTGACGCCCTTGGCCTGGAAGGTGATCTCGACGCTCATCGCTTCACGAAGTATAGCGACCGTCTACCCTGGTGATCCATGCCCAGCGCAGACGAGATCAGGCAGCGGATCGAGACCGGCATCCCCGGCGCGAGCGCCGAGGTGCAGACCGACGACGAGGTCCACTTCAGCGCGCGGATCACCGCCGAGGCGTTCGCCGGGCTCAGCCGCGTCCAGCAGCACCGCCTCGTCTACGACCTCTTCGGCGAGGGCGAGCTGGGCGGCCCCATCCACGCCCTGTCGATCAAGACGGAGACCCCATGAGCGAGCAGCCCGAGAATCCCCTGCGCGACGCGATCGCCGAGGCGATCCGCGACAACGACGTGATCCTCTTCATGAAGGGCAACCCCGAGCAGCCGATGTGCGGCTTCTCGGCGCGCACCGTCGCGGCGCTGCAGTCGCTCGGCACGCCGTTCGCCGCCGTCGACGTGCTGCCCGACCCGCGGATCCGCCAGGAGCTCTCGTCGCTCTCGAACTGGCCGACGATCCCGCAGCTGTTCGTGGGCGGCGAGCTGATCGGCGGCTGCGACATCGTCACCGAGATGTACGAGACCGGCGAGCTCGCCGGGGTGCTCGGCGTCGAGGCCGCGCCGGCGGAGCCCGGCGGAGCCCCGGAGGCCGAGGCCGGCGGCGCGCCGCCGATCCAGATCGAGAACCGGCTGGGCTGAGGCCCGCGGCGCCCGTCAGCGGATCACGACGGGCAGGCGGGCGCGGCCCGCGAGCCGCAGCGCGGGATCGCGGAACACGCGGCGCCCGCGCTGGGCGACCCCCTCGGCCCCGCCGGGAAGCTGCTCGGGCGCGTTGGCGCCGGGCCGCACGAAGCGCGCGGTGACGCCGTCGTAGCGGCGCAGGCCGCCGATCGCCTCGGCGAGCTGCGCGACCGTGCGCGGGGCCTGCTCGTCGGGACCGGCGGGCTCGAAGAGCTCCGAGAGGTCGATCGTCGCCTCCTCGCCGCCGCCCCCGCCCGGCGGCACGTCGGCCTCGGTGCCGCGCAGCAGCAGGTCGCGCGGGCCCGCCGGCATGCCACGGGGCACCGGCACGCGGATCGTGCGGCGCACCGTCCCGCCGCCCGAGCGCGTGGCTGTCACCTGCACGCGCAGGGTGCCGCCGCGGCTCGCGACCGGGGGGCCGTCGGCCCCGGTCAGGGTCGCGATCCGCAGCCCGCGCCGCAGGCGCAGCCCGACCTCCGCCTTCGTGATCCGCAGCGGGCCGGCGTCGAAGGCGTCGAGCAGCTGGGCGGCCGCGCCCGCGTCGGCGACGACGGGGCCGCCGGCGAGCGCGTCCGGCCCGCCGCCCCCGCCGACGTACGTGTTGCAGAACCCGAGCGGGCGCTTGCGCTCGCGCACCGTCACCCGCAGGCACATCTCGCCGCTCTGGCGCACCGGCGAGCCGTTGAGCGTCCCGTAGATCCCCTGCGCCACGGCGGCCGGCGCGACGGTCGCGAGCCCGGAGGCACCGGACGGGAAGCCGATCGCGCGCTCGTCGGCGATCTCGGTGCGCAGCGTGCGCAGGCGGCCGGTGTCGAGGTCGCGGGCGGCGACCTGGAGGGTGAAGCGCGGCGGCGGAGCGCCGAGTCGCGCCGCGATCCCGCTCACGCCGTCCTGGGTGACGGTGCCGAGCGTCCCCGTCGTCGTGGCGAGCTTGTAGGTCGAGGCCTCGCTCGTGCCGGCCGGATTGCCGATCACCGCGAAGACGTAGGCGCCGGTGAGGAACAGGCTGCGCCGGCCGGTCCCGTCGAACGGATGGCCGAACGCCCAGACGACGTCGCCGTCCGCGTAGGCGACGGTCCCGATCGCGCCGGCCTCGACGTCGCCGGTCGCCAGCGCGACCCCCACCGCCGAGCCGGGCCGCAGCGGCGGCGCCGCGGCCGCAACGGGCGCCTGGGCGGGAGCGAGCAGCAGCGTGCGGCCCGCGCGCGCCGCCGCCGCCTGGAGCACCCGGCCGACCGCGGGAGCGACCCCGCCGAGCGTCAGCGGCTCGCCGATCGGCCGCGCGCCGCGCAGCACCGCCGCCGCGCGGGCGCTCGCGGCCGCCCGCGGCCCGGGCGGGTCGACGGGCTGGCCGATCACCGGCGCGATCGGCGTGGCGAGGACGGTCTTGTTGCCGAACGCGCCGATCGTCTCGGAGATCGCCCCGGCGATCCTGGGGACCCCGTCCGGACCCGGGCAGGTGACCGGCGAGCCCGAGAAACCCGGGCCGATCCCGGTCGCGTCCACGGCCGGGCCGGAGACCGTCAGCAGGATCCGCGCGGCCGCCGGGTCCGAGCCGCCCGAGAGGACGTCGTCGACGCGCGCGTCGAAGGTCGCGATCTCGGTCCCGCGGACCACGGAGGCCGCCGTGCAGGCCATCCCGGGGCGCACGTCGCCGAGCGCCATCGTCGGCGGCCCGGCGGCGCGGGCGGCGCTCGCGGGCGCCAGGAGCAGGAGCAGGAGGGCGACCGCGCGGCGGAGCATGCGGCGAGGGACGGTAGATGATCGGGCGGCCCGCGCGCGCCGCGCAGCCCCATAGCATCAGGGCATGGCGCACGAGCGCACCGGGCCGAGGGCGCTGCGCTGGGACGGGCGCCGCCTGCACGTGCTCGACCAGACCGTGCTCCCGGCGCGCGAGGACTGGCTGGAGCTGAGCGGCGCGCAGGACACGGCGGCGGCGATCGCGCGCCTGGCGGTGCGGGGCGCGCCGCTGATCGGCATCGCCGCGGGCTACGGCCTGGCGATGGAGGTGGCGGCGCTGCCGGGCCTCGGCACGCTCGAGGACGGATGGGCGCTGCTGCGTGACGCGCGCCCGACCGCCGTGAACCTCGCGCACGCGGTGGACCGCGTGAAGGCGGCGGCGCTCGCCGCGGGGCCGGCGACGATGGCCGCCGCCGCCCGCGCGGAGGCGCAGCGGATCCACGCCGAGGAGGACGCGGCGAGCGCCGAGATCGCGCGCCGCGGCGCCGAGCGCCTGGGCGGCGCGCGGCGGCTGCTGACGATCTGCAACACCGGCGCGCTGGCCACCGGCGGGCGTGGCTCGGCGCTCGCCGTGGTGCTCGAGCTGCACGCCCGCGACCCCGGGGTCCACGTGCTCGCCTGCGAGACGCGGCCGCTGCTCCAGGGCGCGCGGCTCACCACGTGGGAGCTCGCCGCCGCCGGCGTCCCGCACGCCCTCGTCGTGGACGGCGCCGCCCCCGGCCTGATCGCGCGCGGCGAGGTGGACGCCGTGATCGTCGGCTGCGACCGCGTCGCGCTCACCGGCGACGTCGCCAACAAGGTCGGCACCTACCCGCTCGCGCTGGCGGCGCGCGAGGCGGGGATCCCGTTCGTCGTCGCCGGGCCCACCTCGACGATCGACCGCGCGCTCGAGGACGGCGCCGGGATCCGGATCGAGGAGCGCGGGCCGGACGAGGTGCGCACCGCCGGCGGGGCGCTGCTGACGCTGCCGGGCGTGGCGGTGCGCAACCCGGCCTTCGACGTCACGCCCGCGCCGCTGATCACGGCGCTCGTGACCGAGCGCGGCATCGCCGAGCCGCCCGGCCGCGCGACGATCGGGGCGCTGCTGGCATGAGGGTCGCCTGCTCGCTGAGCCCCGAGGAGGTGCGGATCGAGGAGCGCCCGGATCCGGTGGCCGGGCCCGGCGAGCTCGTCGTGCGCCTGCTCGCCTGCGGCGTGTGCGGCTCGGACGTCATGGCGCCGTGGGTGGCGCGCAAGGTCCCGGCGGTGCTCGGCCACGAGCTGTGCGCCGAGGTCGAGCAGGTGGGCGACGGGGTGCGCGGGCCCGCCCCGGGCACGCGGGTGGTGGTCCACCACCACGCGCCGTGCGGCGAGTGCCGGCGCTGCCGGCGCGGCCGCGAGACGCTCTGCGAGCGCTTCGCCGCGACGGCGCTCGACCCGGGCGGCTTCGCCGAGAAGATCCGCGTGCCGGCGGAGCTCGTCCCCGAGGTCCTCGACGTCGGCACGCTCGATCCGGAGCGGGCGACGTTCGTCGAGCCGCTCGCCTGCGTGCTGCGCGGGCTCGACCGCGCCGGGCTCCGCGCGGGCGACACGCTGCTCGTGGTCGGCGCGGGCACGAGCGGGCTGCTCGCGCTGGCCGCCGCCGAGGTGCGCGGCGTCGCGGCGGCCTGGGTGCGCGAGCCGCGCGCCGAGCGCCTCGAGCGCGCGCTCGCCCTGGGGGCCGAGCGGCACGGGAACGAGCCGGTGGACGTGGCGCTCGTGTGCACGCCCGCACCCGAGGCGATCGCCGCCGGCGCCGCGGCCGTCGCCCCGGGCGGGACGCTGCTGCTGTACGCCCCGCCGTATCCCGGAGCGCCGGTCCCGCTCGACGGCTTCACGCTCTACACGCGCGAGATCGACGTGCGCGCCTCCTACTCGGCGGGCCCGGGCGACATGCGCGCGGCGCTGGAGCTGATCGCGTCCGGCGCCGTGGACCCCGCCCCGCTGGTGACCCACCGCCTCCCGCTCGAGCAGACCGCACAGGCGCTCGACCTCCAGCGGCGCGGCGCGGCGCTGAAGGCCCTCGTCGTGGCAGGCTCCGCCGGGTGAGCGAGCCGCAGGTCGCGTTCGTGCTCGGTGGCGGCGGCGTCCTCGGCGCCGCCGAGGTCGGCATGCTCGGCGCGCTCGTGGACGCCGGGATCCGCCCGGACGTCGTGCTGGGCACCTCGATCGGCGCGATCAACGGCGCGGCGTTCGCCGCCGACCCCGGTCCCGCGGCCGTCGAGCGGCTCGAGGCGTGGTGGGCCGGCGGCGCCGCCGAGCAGGCCTTCGGCGGCGGGCTCGTCGGCCGCGTGCGGACGCTCGCGCGCACGCAGACGCACCTGCACGAGAACGACGGGCTGCGGGCGCTGCTCGAGCGCGTCCTGCCCGCGCGGTTCGAGGACCTCGCCGTGCCCTTCCAGTGCGTCGCCGCGAGCATCGAGCGCGCCACCGCACGCTGGTTCGCCGACGGGCCGCTGATCGACGCGGTGCTCGCCTCGAGCGCCGTTCCCGGCCTGCTTCCGCCGGTGCGCGTGGGCGGCGAGCACTTCCTCGACGGCGGCCTCGTGAACAGCATCCCGGTGGACCGCGCGATCGAGCTCGGCGCGCGCGACGTCTACGTGCTCCAGGTCGGGCGCATCGAGGCGCCGCTGCGCGTGCCGCGGCGGCCCTGGGAGGTCGGCCTCGTCGCCTTCGAGATCGCCCGGCGCCAGCGGTTCGCCGAGGCGCTCGAGCGCATCCCCGGCGGCGTACGCGTGCACGTCCTGCCGACCGGCTCGGCCCCGGTCCGCTTCGACGACCCCGGCCAGCTGCGCTACCGCGACGCCGGCGACGCCGCCGAGCGGGTCGCGCGCGCCCGCGAGGCGACCAGCGAGCACCTCGCGGTCGAGCGCGGCGGACCGGACTGATGCCCCCGAGGCTCGTCCGGCGCGTGCTGATCGCGCCGCTCGTCGTCGTGGCCGGGACCGCGCTGATCGCGGGCCTCCCGCTGCTGCTGCTCGTCGCGGCCGGGCTCTCCCCCTGGATCCCGGGCCGCTGGCGACCGCTGCGGCTGCTGCTGTTCGCCGTCGGCTACCTCGTCGTGGAGATCGCCGGGCTGCTCGCCGCCTACGTCGTGTGGGTGTGGAGCGGCTTCGGGGTCCACCAGCGCAGCCCGTCCTTCGTCGCCCGCAACCACGCGATCCTGCGCGGGGCGCTGCGCGCGCTCGTGGCACTCGCGACACGGGCGTTCAACGTCAGCTTCGAGGTCGAGAACCCGCCGGCGCCGGGCGCCCGGGGCCCGCGG
This sequence comes from Solirubrobacteraceae bacterium, assembly GCA_025455895.1. Lineage (GTDB taxonomy): Bacteria > Actinomycetota > Thermoleophilia > Solirubrobacterales > Solirubrobacteraceae > F1-60-MAGs163. The sequence continues at coordinate 7,560 of JALOLQ010000002.1, read as the reverse complement.
ATCGTCATGAGCCGTCACGCGGGGCCGGGCGACTCGTTCCTCATCGTCCACCGGGTCTACCGCCGCGGCCTGCACCCTCGGATCGTGCTCAAGGACCTGCTCCAGTGGGAGCCGCTGATCGACGTCATCCTCAACCGCGTGCCGTCGACGTTCGTCGGCCACCGGCCGCAGGACCGGGGCGCCGCGGTGCCCGCCGTGCGCGAGCTGGCGCGCACGATGGGCGAGCGTGACGCGCTGGTGATCTTCCCCGAGGGCGGCAACTTCACCGCGGCGCGCCGGCGGCACTCGATCACCCGGCTCGAGGAGCTCGGCCGCCACGAGGAGGCCGAGCAGGCGCGCGCGATGCGCAACGTGCTCGCGCCGCGGCCCGGCGGCGTGCTGGCCGCGCTCGAGGCGTGCCCGCAGGCCGGCGTCGACGTCGTCGCCCACACCGGCCTCGAGGACCTCTCCACGCCGGTGGACCTGTGGCGCGGGCTGCCGATGGACGCGGCGGTGGACATCCGCCTGTGGTCGTTCGAGGCCGGGGAACTGCCCGCGGAGGCCGCGGGGCGCGAGCGCTGGCTCTACGCGCGCTGGGCCGAGATGGACGACTGGATCGCCGCGCGGCGGCTCGCCCGCGGAGAGCCGGGCGAGCCGCTCGCGGAGCTCAGGGCCGGCGGCTGACGCCGCGCGCCGCGTGGAGCTGGAGCAGCGCGAAGTCCAGCACGAGCAGCGCCTGCGCGACGAGCCACACGGTGCCCGCGGTGGTCGGGTCGAGCACCCCGCTCGCGAGCACGACGGCGCTGGCGAGGACCCACGCGGTGTTGGCGGCCGCGACGAGCCGCACCTGCGCCGGGCCGAGCCACGAGCGCGTGGCCAGGAACGCCAGCGCGGAGGCGTAGGCGACGAAGAACGCGCCGAGCCCGGCGACGAGCGCGGTCGAGAGCCCGAGCGCCTGGCCGATCGGGCCGGCGGCGATCAGGAAGACGGCGCCGTTGGCGCCGGAGAGCCCGGCGTCGATCCACAGCGAGCTGCGCAGCCGTCCGGCGGCGGGGGTGGTGGCCGGGACGGCCGGGGAGACGGTGGTCATGGTCGAGACTCCTTCGGGTCGAGGTCGCATCCGTCAGGAGCATCGAGCTTCGCGGGCGGCGGGTCGATGACCGCCGGGGTAACGGTCCGGCGTCAGCCCGGGTCCGTCGCCGTAAGGCGCCGCACCGCGTCGGCGGTGGCCGCATCGGCCGGGAACAGCGTCTCGATCGAGAGCTCGGCGAGCGTCACGTCAACGGCGGTCCCGAACGTCGCGATCGTGCTGATGAAGCTCAGGACCTCGTCGCCGCGGCGCAGGCGCGTCGGCACGGCGATGTCGTAGGCCGGGTGGGTGCGGCGCGGGGCCTCGTCGCCGGAGCCGGGATAGCCCTCGAGCTCCTCGAGCAGCGTCGCGAGCGCCGGGTCGCCGCTGAGCGCGGCCTGGCGGGCGACCTGGTCGAGCAGGTGCCCGCGCAGCTGGCCGAGGTTCAGGATCCGCGGTGCGAGGCCGTCCGGGTGGAGCGTGAGCCGCATGACGTTGATCGGCGGCTCGAGCAGCTCCGGGGCGACGCCCTCGGCCAGCAGCCAGACGGCGGTGTTGCCGGCGACGAGGCCCCAGTGGCGGTCCACGACGAGTGCCGGCAGCGGCTCGTGCCCGCGCAGGATCGTGTCGATCACCTCGCGCGCCGGCCCCATCTCGGGGTCGTCGAGCCCGCGCTGGCCGTACACCGGCGCGTACCCGGCGGCGAGCAGCAGGTCGTTGCGCTCGCGCAGCGGCACCTCGAGCTGCTCGGCGAGGTGCAGCACCATCTCCGCGCTGGGGCGCGAGCGCCCGGTCTCGACGAAGCTCAGGTGCCGGGTGGAGACGCCGGCCTCGAGTGCGAGCTCGAGCTGGCTCAGGTGCCGGCGCCGGCGCCACTCGCGCAGCAGCACGCCGACGCGGGGCGGCCCGGGGGCCACGGCGAGATCGGTCATGACGCCGCACGCTACCGGCGCGCCGCGCGCGCGGCACTTCCCTGTGAGGTAACGGCGCGCCCTACGCGGCGGCGCCGCGCTCCGCACGCCAGGCGAGGTGCTCGACGATCCGGTGCGAGTCGCAGATCGCCTCCCCGTCGAGCACGAGCAGCGGAACGGTCCGCTGGCCGCTCAGCGCCGCGACCTCGTCGCGCTCGCTCCGGCGCCGGGGCACGCGGACCTCGTCCGGTTCGATCCCGTGGCGGCGCAGCTCGCGGGCGACGCGCCCGCAGGGGCACAGCCGGTCGGTCGGGGTGCCGCAGCGGTAGAGCGTCGCCATCAGCCGCCCACCACGCCGGCCAGCCCCTGCACGCGGCGCACGCCGAAGCCCGTCAGCCGCAGCAGCATCGGCTGCCGCGAGCCGGCCGGCGCGAGCCCGCGGGGCTCGCGCTCGCGGTACCACTCGATCGTGCTCACGAGCGTGTCGTCGTGGTGGGCGGGCTTCCAGCCGAGCTCGCGCTTGGCCTTCGTCGAGCGGAACGCCCACCACAGCGAGGCGGCCTTCACCTCGCCGACGGTGATCACCGGGCGGTCGGAGGCCCGTTCGGCGGCCGCGGCGACCTGGATGGCCACCGGCAGCGGCAGCTTCACCGCCGGCGGCTCGACCCCGGAGAGGCGGCCGAGATCGGCGAACAGGCGGTCGAGCGTGAAGTTCCGGTTGCCGAGGATGTAGCGCTCCCCGAGGGCGCCGCGCTCGTCGGCGAGCAGGTGCCCGCGCGCGACGTCCTCGGCGTCGACGACGTTCAGCGCGCCGTCCACGTAGGCGGGGATCTGCCGGCGCAGGAAGCGCCGCACGAGCTCGGTCGAGGAGCGGTAGACGTCGCCGCGGCCCATGACGTGCGCGGGATTGACGATCACCAGCGGGAGCCCGTGCGCGGCGATCCGCAGCGCCTCGTTCTCCGCCTCGTGCTTGGCGTTGACGTACGGGAGCCCGAAGCGCCCGGCCCGGAACACCTGGCTCTCGTCGGCCGTCTTCCCGCGTGGCGCGGGTCCGATCGCCGCGACCGACGAGGTCAGGATCGCACGCTCGACGCCGGCCCGCAGGGCCTCCTCCATGACGATCCGCGTGCCGTCCACGTTGACCCGGAAGTGCGAGTCGGCGCCGGCCCGCAGCGACGTGAGCCCGGCGACGTGGAAGACCCGCGTGACGCCGCGCAGCGCCCGGCGCATCGCCTGGCGGTCGAGGATGTCCGCGCGGACCTGCTCGACGTCCAGCCCGTCGAGCTGTTCGGTCATCGAGCCGACGCGGACGCCCACCCGCACCGTGTCGCCGCGCTCGACCAGCTGGCGGGTCAGATGCGAGCCGACGAGGCCGGTCGCGCCGGTGACGAGCGTGATGCCCACGCGCCAAGGGTAGCCCGGCCGCAGCGCGCTCCGGAGGCTCCCGGACGTCCACTAGGCTGCCCGCAATGCCCGTCGCCGTGGTCACCGACTCGACCCATTACCTGCCCCGGGCGGTCGCGCAGGAGGCCGGGCTGCACCAGGTGAGCCTCTACTCGAACGACGGCGGGACGCTCGTGCGCGAGACCGACCTGCCGGACTTCGACGAGTTCTACCGCCGGCTCACCACCCAGAGCGACCTCCCGACGACCTCGCAGCCGTCGATCGGGGATTTCCTGGAGGTCTACGAGCCGCTCCTGGAGGCCGGCCTGGACATCGTCTCGGTGCACCTCGGGGCCGGGATCTCGGGCACGTGCGAGGCGGCGGGCCAGGCGGCCGCCGAGCTCACCGGCCGCGGCGGCCAGCGCCGGATCGAAGTGGTCAACTCGCGCAGCGCCTGCGGCGGGCTCGGCCTGATCGTGCTCGCCACGGCCGCCGCCGCGCGGGCGGGCCACGACGTCGAGCAGGTCGCGGCGCGGGCGCACGCGGCCGCCGACGACGTGCGGATCTGGTTCGCCGTCGACACGCTCGAGTACCTGCGCCGCGGCGGGCGGATCGGCGGCGCGCAGGCCTGGGTCGGCGGCGCGCTGAAGATCAAGCCGATCCTCACCTTCGACGACGCGATCACGCCGGTCGAGCGGGTGCGCACCGAGAAGCGGGCCTTCGAGCGGATGGTCGAGTTCCTGCGCGACCTGAAGGCCGACGGCCGCGAGGCGTGGGTCGTCCAGCACATCCAGGCGCCGGCACAGGCCGAGCGGCTGCGCGAGGCGGGCCTGGAGATCTTCGGCACCGAGCCCGTCTTCCTCTCGGAGATCGGCCCGGTGATCGGCACCCACGCCGGGCCCGGGCTGATCGGCGTCGGCGGGCTCAGCCCGGCGCTGCTGGCCTGATCAGCGCCGGCGGCCGATGAGGGCGGCGATCCCGCCGCCGATCACGAACCCGGCGACCGCGGCGCCGACGAGCACCTTCGGCTTGTGGCGGTTGATCTGCGCGCGCCAGTCGGCGACGGCGACGACCTCGCCGCGCAGGTCGGTGAGGCTGCGGGCCAGCTGCGCCTGGTTGGCGGCGATCGAGGCGCGGATCTCCTCGGGCGTGCGCTGCGGGCGCGGCCCGGGAGGCGGGGTCTGCGGCATGCTCACGGGCGCTGGTCCTCCGGGGTGGTGACGACCTCGCGGACCTGCTCCTTCATGAGCGTCGTCTCGACCTGGATCGTGGCCTGGGTCTCCCGGGCGGCGGCGAGCGCCTGATCGGGAACCGGGCTCTGGGCCTTCTGGAAGGCCTTGTAGGCGAGGAAGCCCGCGAGCGCGCCCAGCACGAGCAGGATCACGGCCTCGAGGAAGAAGCCCCAGAAGAACATCTGGTCCGGGAAGATGAGGTACCACAGCAGCCAGCCGAACCCGATCAGGATCGCGATCAGCGCGCCGATCACGAAGGTCGCGGCGGCGGCGGCGATCGCGGCGCCGCGGCCGAAGACGGTCGCCTTCTGCTGGACCTCGAGCTTCGCGAGATCCATCTGGTCGCGGACGAGGTTCTGCGTGCTGGCCGTGACGCGCTGGATCGCGTCGGCCATCGCCGTCTCGTTCGTCGCGGCGGGCGCCCCGCGCGGGTCAGCGGCCACGGATCCGCCCCAGGATCTGGGCCAGCACGAAGCCCCCGGCGGCCGCGGCCCCGACCAGGATCTCCGGGCGCGTCTCGGTGATCGGGCGCTTGGGCTCGACGGGCGGGAGCGGCGGAGGCGGCGCTGCGGCGGCCGGCGCCGGCTCGGGGGCGGGCGTGGCGGGCTCGGTGCTCACAGGTCCATTCCCGGGGGGTCCTCGCCGTAGACGCGGCGCCAGACCAGGACGGCCAGGCGGACGGCCGCGATGCTCGCGAGCGCCTCGATCCCGGCGATGAAGCCCATCCACATCAGGCGCTTGACGACGTCGTTCTGCGGCATGCGCGCCGCACCCTAGCGCACGCCGTGGCGCGACCCGCGGCTTCTCAGGCCGCGTCCAGGCCGCCGCAGATCGTCTCGACGACGAAGTCCTTGGCCTGGTCGTAGTCCTCGGGCGCCCCGGGCAGCAGATCGAAGATCCAGCCCGTGAGCACCTGCTCGATCGCGCCGTAGAACGCGAGCGCCGCGAAGGCGGGGGTCACGGCGCCGGAGAACTCGCCGCTCGCCTGCGCCTTGGCGACGATCTCGGCGATCAGGTCGTACGCCTCGCGGATCTTCGCCAGGTGCCGGCGGCCGAACGAGTTCGCCGCGCGGGTGACCTCGACGATGATGACCTTCATGAGGTCCGGGTCGTGGCGGTAGGACTCGACGATGAACGAGGCGATCGCGCGCAGCTTGTCGCGCGCGGCGAGCGACGCGTCGGCGTCCACCTCGCGGATCGCGGCCAGCAGCACGTCCCAGCGCTCGAGGAAGAGCGTGTCCAGCACCTCGTCCTTCGAGCGGAAGTAGTGGTAGACGAGGCCGTAGGCGACGCCGGCCTCGTCGGCGATGTCGGAGACGCGGCAGGTGTGGAAGCCCTGGCGGGCGAACACGACGACCGCCGCGTCGAGGATCTGCCGGCGCTTCTCGGCCGCCTGCCTGGGATTGCGCGTGGCCATCAGGCGCGGGCCTCCGCGCGCGGTGCGCCGTAGGCCGCCGGGCGCCGGCCGGCGAGCGCGGGCAGGCGCTCGCGGATCCGGTCCTGGGCGGCGAGGTCGAGGTCGGCGGTGACGACCGCCTCGCCGTCGGGCGCCTGGGCGAGCACGAGGCCCCACGGGTCGACGATCATCGAGCGCCCGCCGGACCGCAGCCCCGGCGCGTGCTCGCCGATCTGGTTGGCCGCCAGCACGAAGCACTGGTTCTCGATCGCCCGCGCGCGCAGCAGCACGGCCCAGTGGTCACGCGTCGTCGGCACGGTGAAGGCGGCGGGCACGAGCAGGATCCGCGCCCCGGCGACGGTCAGCGCGCGGTAGAGCTCCGGGAAGCGCACGTCGTAGCAGACGCTCATCCCCGCGAGCGTGCCGCCGGCGAGCGTCGTGAGCACGGGCTCCTCGCCGGGCGCCTCGTGATCGGACTCGCGGTAGACGGTGCCGTCGACCTCGACGTCGAAGAGGTGGATCTTGCGGTAGGCGGCGCGCAGCTCGCCGTCGGGGCCGACGTGGACCGAGGTGTTGCGCAGCTTCTCCTCGCCGGGCACGCGCTCGGCGATCGAGCCGGCCACGAGGTCGATGCCGAGCTCACGCGCGGCCGCGCGGGCCCACGTGATCGCCTCGCCGTCGAGCGGCTGGGCGCCCTCGCGCAGCGCCTCCCCGGGGCCGAGGACCGACCACTTCTCCGGCAGCAGCACGAGCTGCGCGCCGTCGGCGGCCGCCGTGCGCACGAGCCGGTCGGCCGCCGCGAGGTTCGCGGCGGTGTCCGGGGTGGCGGTGAGCTGGATGACGGCGGCGCGCACGAGGTCTCCCAGATTGACTGGCGAGTCAATCTCGCCGCGAACGATAGCCCCGCGCGGCGATTAGCATGGTGCGATGCGCCGTCTCGCCGCCCTCGCCGCCCTCGCCGCCCTGCTCGCCGGCGCCGCCGCCGGAACGCCCCCGGGCGCCGTGGCGAAGCCGCCGAAGGTGTTCACGAAGAGCTGCCAGGTGGCCGCCGGGAAGACCCTGACGTGCACGCTGCGCCTGCCGAGGACCGGGAAGTACCGCTCGGCGCGCTTCGACCTCGGCTACAGCTACAGCGCCGTGAAGGACCCGGCTGCGGGAACGCCGCCGGACCTCACGATCGTCGTGCGCGACCTGATCAGCGCCGGGGAGAACCGGCGCCTGTCGGTGCGGGTCAAGAACCCGAACCCGGCCGGGACGGCGCCGGTGCTCGTCCGGCTCCGGGCCACCGTCACGCGGCTGCGGTGACCGTGGCCCGCGGCCCGCTGCCCTGGCGCGCGGACGGCAGCGCGCGCCCCGTGGGGATGCCGCTGCCCCCGGCGCGGATGCCGCTGCTGCGCGACGGGCGCCCGCTGAAGCGCTGGCACTACGTCGGCGTCTACGGCCCGCAGGTCATGCTCTGCGCCGCGCAGGTGCGGATCGGGCCGGTCCCGCAGGCGTTCTGGGCGGTGCTCGACCGCCGCGACGGGCGCCTGCTCGACCGCACCGCGTTCACCCCGGGCCTCGTGGCGATCGGCGACGGGCGCCTCGTGA
>JALOLQ010000076.1 GCA_025455895.1 Solirubrobacteraceae bacterium | reverse complement strand
CGCGCACTGTCCGCACCCGCAGCGTGCGCTCGGCGGTCGGGGAGACGATCGCGGCGCGCAGGCGGCGCGACAGCTCGCGCGCCTTGACCTTGCGCCCGTCGCGCGCGGCCACCGGGGCCACCGACAGGGCGGCGAAGGTCACGCTCGCGTCGCGCGCGGGGCGGTCGACCGCCCGGCGCACGCGGTCGACGAGCCGGGTCACCGCCGCCCGCGAGTAGGTGACCTGCGGGTCGAGGTCGACGTCCGTCTCGCCGCCGGTGAGCGAGCGCGCGGTGCGGGTGAGGAAGCTGCCGTCGCGGCCGGCGTCGAGCGCTCGCTCGACGCTGCCGTCGAGATCCGCGGCGATCCGCGCCTCCTTCGCGCCCAGCCGCCACGAGCGCGTCCCGCGCTCGACGATCAGCGGCTCGCGCAGCGGCGCGAGGATCTCCCGCTCCAGCGCGGCGCGCGCCTCCTCGGGCTGCATGCCGCCGACCTCGACGCCGCCGACCCGCACGCCCTCGGCGATCGTGTCGGTCCGCGAGCGGTCATACGCGAAGGCCGCGCCGACGAGCACGGCGAGAAGGCCGAGGACCGAGGCGAGCGCGATGATCGTCGAGCGGCGCATAGACGGGTTCCACGGCGACAGGGTGGAACGGTGCAGGATAGGCAACGCCGCGGCACCTGCCCACCCCTGCAAGGCGCGCTGCCGCGCCCGGTCAGGACCGGGAGTCGCGCTCGATCAGCGGCGCCAGCGCGGCGGCGAGCGCCGGCCAGTCGGCGGCGGCCACGACGGGGCGCGCGGCGACGATCTCGCGGTTCCACGGATGCTCGAGCGTGGCGCCCGCCATGCCGGCCTCGAGCGCCTGCTCGAGGTTCACCGGGCTGTCGTCGATCAGCAGGTCGATGCCGATCTCGCGGCAGCGGGTGATCTTGTCGTACGAGCAGTGCAGGTCGTCGTAGCGCAGCCCGATCGCGGCGAGCCAGCGCTCGGTGGCGGCGTGCGCGTCGGCGGTGCGGTGGCTCGTGATGTGGATGTAGTGCCCGGCGGCGTGCCACCCGTTGACGACCTCGACCGCCCCGGGATAGGGCTCGGCGGCGGCGATCTGGACCTCGGTGTGCGTCTCGAGCACGCTCGCGTGGACCTGCTCGGGCTCGAGGTGCCGGATCGCCCAGGTGGTCTGGCGCTCGTACGGCAGGTCCACGCCGTAGCGGCGCCGCACGGTCGCCGAGAACTGGTCCCAGTAGTGATGCAGCGTCGAGTCGATGTCGATCGCGATCCGCACGGCGCCGCGACCGGGGCTCACTCGGGCAGCGTGACCGCGCCCCGCGCGGCGCTGCCGACGAGCGCGGCGTACTTGGCGAGCACCCCGGTGCGATCCGCGTTGGGCGGCGGCTCGTAGGCCGCGACGCGCGCGGCGATCTCCTCGTCGGGCAGGTCGACGTCCAGGCGCCGCCCGTCGACGTCGATCGTGACGGTGTCCCCGTCGCGCACGGCGGCGATCGGGCCGCCGCGGTAGGCCTCCGGCGCCAGGTGGCCGGCCATGAACCCGTGGGTCGCCCCGGAGAAGCGCCCGTCGGTGAGCAGCGCCACCTCCTCGCCCAGCCCGGCCCCGTTGATCGCCGCGGTCACCGCGAGCATCTCGCGCATGCCCGGCCCGCCGGCGGGGCCCTCGTTGCGGATGATCACCACGTCACCGGCGCTGATCCCGCCGTGGGTGGCGGCGTGCATCGCGTCGGCTTCGCCCTCGAAGACCCGCGCCGGCCCCTGGTGGTAGCGGCGCTCGTGGCCGACGAGCTTCACCACGCAGCCCTCCGGGGCGAGGTTGCCGCGCAGGATCGCCAGGCCGCCCGAGGGCTTGATCGGGTCGCTCAGCGGCAGGACGACCTGCTGGCCCTCGGCCTCGAGCGCCTCGCGCGCGGCCTCGCCGACCGTCCGGCCGGTGACCGTCGGAGCGTCCTCGTGCAGCAGGCCGGCCTCGAGCAGGCGCGAGGCGACGAGCGGCACGCCGCCGGCCTCGAAGAGGTCGACGGCGACGTAGCGCCCGCCGGGCTTGAGGTCGCACAGCAGCGGGGTGCGCTCGCTGATCCGGTCGAAGTCGTCGATGTCGATGTCGACGCCCGCCTCGCGGGCCAGCGCGAGCAGGTGCAGGACGGCGTTCGTCGAGCCGCCGCTCATCGCGACGGCCGCGATCGCGTTCTCGATCGAGTCGCGGGTGATGATGTCGCTCGGCTTCAGCCCGCGGCGCAGCACGTCGACGACGAGCTCGCCGGCCTCGAAGGCGACCTGCGCCTTGCTCTTGTGCTGGGCGGGGACCATCGAGGAGCCCATCGGGGAGATCCCCAGGACCTCGTAGGCCATCGCCATCGTGTTCGCGGTGAACTGGCCGCCGCAGGCTCCGGCGCCCGGGCTCGCGACGCCCTCGAGCTCGTGCAGCTCCTCGTCGGTCATCTTCCCGGCGGCGTGCGCGCCGACGGCCTCGAAGACGTCCTGGATCGTCACGTCGTGGCCCTGGAAGCGGCCGGGCGGGATCGAGCCGCCGTAGAGCATCACCGCGGGGACGTCGAGCCGGGCGAGCGCCATCACGGTGCCGGGGATCGTCTTGTCGCAGCCCGAGAGCGCGACGACCGCGTCGAACAGGTGGCCGCGGCCGACGAGCTCGATCGAGTCGGCGATCACCTCGCGGCTGACCAGCGAGGTCTTCATCCCGCTCGTCCCCATCGTGATCCCGTCCGAGATCGCGATCGTGTTGAACTCCATCGGCGTGCAGCCCGCGGCGCGGATGCCCTCCTTGACCTTCGCGGCCAGCGCGCGCAGGTGGAAGTTGCAGGGCATCGTCTCGATCCAGGTCGAGGCGACCCCGATGATCGGCCGCGCGAGCGCGTCGTCGTCGAAGCCGATGCCCTTGAGGTAGGCGCGGGCGGCGGCGCGCTCGGGCCCGTCGGTGAGGGCGGCGCTGCGGTGCTTGAGGTGCGAGAGCGTGTCGGTCACGGGGCGGGGACACTACCCGCCGCGCCGTCGGCGCGGGCCTGGCGCCGCAGGCGCTGGCGCTCCCACTCGTGCAGGCGCCAGAGGTCGCGGCGCACGCGTTTGGGATCGACCTGCCGGCCCGGCAGATGCATGTTCGCGCTCTCGATGAGGCGCCGCTCGTCCCCGGTCAGCGCCATCCACTTCGCGAGCACGTCGTCGGAGTCCGGCAGATGCGGGCTGCCGTAGGGCCGGGTCTCGTCCGGGAAGTCCACGCAGTACTCGGTGAGCAGCTCCCGGGTCTGCGGCAGGTAGGCCACGATCGGCTTGTGCGGGTAGATGAGGTAGGCGTACGGGGCGCCGTCCTCGGTCGCGGGCGTGCCGCCGCGGCCCGGCCCCCCGGCGAGCGCACCCCAGACGCGGATCAGCCCGAGGTCGCGGTACATCTCCCACTCCTCGGCGTTGACGCACGAGCGCAGCAGCTGGCGCGCGCGCTGCTCGGCGCGGCGCTCGCGCCCGGGGTCGACGTCGAGCCCGGGGATCCGCGCGCGGCGTGCGCGATGGCGCTCGAGCGCCTCCGACGCGGTCGGCCACGCGACCTCCCACATCAGGGCGACGATGACGATCGCCGTGGCTCCGAGCGCGAGCGCCATCGCGGCCCCGTCGCTCAGCCGCCGGCGGCGCGCGGGAAGAAGATCACGCGGTCGGCGTCGCGGGGCACGTCGGCGAAGTCCCGCACCATCTCCGCCCGGCGCCGGCCGGACCGGTCGGTGACCGGCACCGCCGCCCACAGGCCGAGGTCGAGCTGCCGGCGGAACTCCTCGATGAGCTCCTGCTCGTCCTCGCGCACGTCGACGTCGCCCTCTGCGAGCAGCACCTCGCCGTGCCCGGGCTTCATGCGCAGGAACCTCATGGCCCCCGGAGTATGGCACCCGGCCGGCCCCGTGCGGGCGCCGGGGCGGCGGGCCGGGCACGCCGGCGTTCACGCCGTGCCCACCACGTAGCGCCCGCCCGGGCGGCGTTCCAGCACCCCCAGGAGCTCGAGCTCGGTCAGGCCGGCGAGCACCGCGCCGGGGTCGTTCCCGGCCGCCACCAGCGACGCGATCGTCGCGTGCCCGCGGGCGACGGCCTCGGCGAGCGCGCGCAGGTCGTCCCCGAGCGCGAGGCCGGCCCCGGCCTGCTCGCCGGCATCCGCCGGCCGCGGCCCGAGCACGTCGTCGAGGACGTCCCGCGCGCCGCGCACGACATGGGCGCCGTCGCGCAGCAGCGCGTTGGTCCCGCCCGCATGCCAGGAGGCCGGCGATCCGGGGACCGCGCCGATGTCGCGTCCGAGGTCCGCGGCGAGATCCGCGGTGATCAGCGAGCCCGACCGCTCCGCCGCCTCGACGACGACGGTCATCCCCGCGAGCGCGGCGATCAGGCGGTTGCGGGCGGGGAACGCCCAGCGGTAGGCGGGAGTCCCCGGCGGCAGCTCGGAGACGACGAGCGCGCGATCAGCGAGCTCGGCGTGGAGCCGCCGCCGGCTCGCGGGGTAGGCGATCTCCGGACCGCAGGCCAGGACGGCGACGGTGCGCGGGTCGGGCGCCTCCAGCGCGCCCCGGTGCGCCGCGCTGTCGATCCCGAGGGCCATGCCGCTGATCACGCCCACCCCCGCGGCGGCCAGCCCCCGGCCGAGGTCCGAAGCGAGCTGCAGGCCGTCCGCCGAGGCGCGCCGCGCGCCGACGACGGCGACCGCCGGCGCCTCAGCGCCCAGCAGACGGGTGAGCCGGCCGGGGTCGCCGTTGACGTGCAGCACCGCCGGGGCGTCGCTCAGATCCGAGAGGCCGGCCGGGTAGCCCGCGGCGTGGCGGCAGACCGCGGTCGTCCCCGCGGCGCGCCAGGCGGCGCGGACGGCGTCCGGGTCCGTCGCGGCGTGCTCGGCGGCGATCTCCCCGGCCAGCAGCCCGCCGAGCGCCTCGATCAGCCGCTCGTCGGGGAGCGCGAGGACCTCACGGATCCGCACGCGGTCCGCGCGCCGTTGCTCGAGGTGCCCGGCCAGCCGCCCGACGAGACGGCTGCGACGCGTGCACGCGTCGCAGCAGCCGGCACTCATCGCGCCGCTCCCGCGGGCCGGGGCTCGTGCCGCAGCGCGATCGCCTGGCCGATCACGGCGGCGGTCACGGCCGGCGCGCCGTCCAGGTCGGCGATCGTCTGCGCCACCCGCAGCGCGCGGTCGCGCCCGCGGGCGCTCAGCGTTCCGCGCTCGTACTGCTCGGCGAGCACCCGCCGGGCGGCCGGCTCGAGCCGGACCACGGTGCGGACCTGTGACGCCGTGAGCTCGCCGTTGGGGACGCCCGGGCCCCGAGCGGCCTGCCGGTCGCGCGCGGCGACGACGCGCTCGCGGATCGCCGCGCTCGTCGCGTACGGCTCACCGGCGAGCTCCTGTGCGGTCGGCCGCTCGACGCTCAGCACGAGGTCCAGCCGGTCGAGCAGCGGCCCGGAGAGACGCCGGCGGTGGCGGACGAGCTCGGGCTCGCTGCAGCGGCACCCGGGCTGCCCGCGCCCGCACGGACACGGGTTCGTGGCGGCCACGAGCGTGAAACGGGCCGGGAACCGCGCGGCGAGCTGCCCGCGGACGACCGTGACGTGCCCGTCCTCGAGCGGCTGGCGGAGCGCCTCCAGGGCGCGGCGCTCGAACTCCGAGAGCTCGTCGAGGAAGAGCACGCCGCGATGGGCGAGCGTGGCCTCGCCCGGGGTCGGGACGCTGCCGCCGCCGACGAGGCCGGAGGCCGAGATCGTGTGATGCGGCGCGCGGAACGGACGTGCGGCGGCGAGCCCGCCGTCGCCGCGCAGGCCGACGATGCTGTGGATGCGGGTGACCTCGAGCGCCTCGTCCGCCTCGAGCGGCGGCAGGATCGACGGCATCCGCCGCGCGAGCATCGTCTTGCCGGTCCCCGGCGGGCCCGAGAGCAGGACGTTGTGCCCGCCGGCGGCGGCGATCGTCAGCGCATGGATCGCGGCCGCGTGCCCGCGGACGTCGGCGAGGTCGAGGCCCGCCGCGCCGGCGGCCGCGGGCGTCGGCGGGGGTGCGGGAGCCGCCGGCGCCTCGCCACGCAGCGCGGCCGGGAGCTCGGCCAGCGTCGAGATGCCGGTGACCGCGAGCTCCGGCACGAGCGCGGCCTCCGCGGCGCGCGCGGCGGGCACGAGCAGCCGGTCGAGCCCCGCCGCCCGGGCGCCCTCGGCGGCGGCGAGCACCCCGCGGCACGGACGGACCTCGCCGCCCAGGGCGACCTCCCCGACCACCGCCGCCCGGGCCAGCGACGCCGCGGGAACCTGCCCGCTGGCCGCCAGGATCGCGCAGGCGATGGCCAGGTCGAAGCCGGGCCCGCCCTTGCGCAGATGCGCCGGGGCGAGGTTCACGGTGACCCGCCGCAGCGGGAACTCGAACCCGCTGTTCAGCAGCGCCGCGCGCACGCGCTCGCGCGCCTCGAAGACCGAGCGATCCGCGAGCCCGACGATCGTGAAGGCAGGGAGGCCCGGCCGCAGGTCCGCCTCGACGGTCACGGGCCGCGGCTCGAGGCCGTCGAGGGTGAAGGTCAGGACGCGAGCGAGCACGGTCGGCGACGCTAGGCGGGCCTCCGTGACGGCGAAACCCGCTGATCGCGACGCCGCGCGCGCAGCATCGCGCGCCACCGCCGCGGCGGCACGAAACCGTCGGCGCCGCGTCGTCATGACGGTGTTCCGCCGTCACCTGCGGCCTGGAACGGTGCGGCCATGAGCACGAACGCCCGCCGCGACCTGGGCCGCACCGGGGAGGACCTCGCCCTCCGGCACTTCGAGCGCCTCGGCTACGCCCTCGTCGCGCGCAACCACCGCACGCGCTTCGGCGAGCTCGACCTGATCGTCTGCGACGGGCGCACGCTCGTCTTCGCCGAGGTCAAGACGCGCCGCGCCTCACGCTCGGATCCGATGCCCTGGGACGCGCTCGGGCCGCGCAAGCGCCGGCAGGTGCGCGCGATGGCGGCGGCGTGGCTCGCACAGGAGACGGGCCGCCCACGGGTGCCCGACCTGCGCTTCGACGCCGTCGCCGTGGTG
>JALOLQ010000075.1 GCA_025455895.1 Solirubrobacteraceae bacterium | reverse complement strand
GGACCTGCTCGCGGAGCGGCTCGGCGCCGACGCGGAGTTCGCGGCTCGATGGGCGCGACGGTCCGTCGCGCGACTCGTCGCGATCGAGCTGGTCCGTCTGCGCGCACGGCGCGGACTCAGCCAGCGCGACCTCGCCGAGATGCTCGGCGTCTCCCAGCCGCGGGTCGCGGAGCTCGAGGACGGGGAGAAGGCACCGACGAGCGAGACGCTCGCACGGATCAGCGCGACGACCGGAATCGAGTTCGCGATCAGCGTCACCGCAGGTGGCGAGCCGCGCATCGCCCGCACCGGGATCGCCGCGGCGCCGGCGCACACCGTCGCGGGTGCTGCTGTGCGGGCCGCGGCCCGGCAGGCGGCCTGAGGTCGCTCAGCGCGGACAGAGCCGGTAGGTCCGCGTCGTCGCGACCGTCTTCCCGCCGCGCGGCGTGACGCGCAGGCGCAGGGTGAACGAGCGGCCCTTCCGCGGTGCGCGGACGGTGATCGTGCGGCGCGCCTTCGCGCCGCTACGGCGCACGAGGCGGCGCTTGCCCTGGAGCACCTCGACGCGCTCGATCGTCACCCCGCGCGGGCGGCGGAAGCGCAGCGTGAGCTTCGCCCCGCGCTTCACGCAGCGCTTCGCCGAGGGCGCCGGCCGTCAGCGGCGCGGGCTTCGCGCCGGGACCCGGAGCGCCGGCCGGCGGCGGGGCCGCGGCGGGCTGGACGAGCGCGACGCGCTGCACCCGCCCGGAGACCTCGGAGACGACGACGGCCCCGGCGTCAGCGGCGATCGACGCGGGATTCGTGAGCTGCCCCGGCCCCGTCCCGGGCTCACCGAACGCGCCGCGCGGCGCGCCGTCGCGGCCGAAGGCGACGACCCTGGAGTTGCCGCCGTCGAGGACGTAGATCGAGCCGCGCCCGTCCGCGGCGATCCCGCGCGGCGAGAGGAACTCGCCGGGGCCGCCGCCCGGGGCGCCGAAGCGCCCGAGGAACTGGCCCTCCGGGGTGAAGCGCTGGATGTCGCCGCGCGTGCTGTCGAGGACGAAGACGACGCCGCCGTCGACGACGACGCCGGCCGGGAACTTGAACTGCCCATCGCCGGTGCCGTCGGAGCCGAAGCGCCGTACGACCGTCCCGGCGGCCGAGGCCACGACGACGTTCCGCCCGTTGGCATTGGCGACGAAGACCTCCCCGCCGGGGCCCGCCGCGACGCCGAGGCCGTTCTGCAGCCGGTCGGGGTCTCCGTCGGGAAGCGGCCCCAGCGCCCAGGCCAGCCCGCCGGACGGCGTGAGCTTCTGCAGGCGGACGCCGTCCTGGTCGAGGACCAGCAGGTTGCCGCCGGCGTCGGTCGCGATCGCGGCGCCCCGGATCGTCTGCCCCTGGGCCGGGCCGAGCTGCCCGAACGTCGCGAGCGTGGTCCCGTTCGCCGTGCTGCGGCGGATCAGGCCGGCGCCGCCGTCGAACTGGAGGATCTCGCCGCCCGGGGCGAGCGCGACCTTCGGACCGCGCAACCCGATGCCGGACGGCCCGCCGAACGTGCGCTGGAGCGCGAGCGTGCCGCGGTCGAAACGCCGGACGCGCCCGGAGACGTCGGTGACCCACAACGACCCTCCGTCGGCCACCGCGGCGAGGGGGCGCACGAAGCCGAGGTCGCCGCCGCCGGAGGAGCCGTAGGCCACGGGGTTCAGCCCGTTCGGGTCGAAGCGCTGGATCCGGTCGTTGGCGCGATCAGCGATCCAGACCTTCCCCTCGGCATCCACGCTCAGCGTCGAGGGGTTGCCCTCCATCTGGCACTGGCCCACCGCCGTTCCGGACGGGCACGCGGTGACGAGTGCGCCGAGCCCGAGGTCATCCGGATCGTAGGCGCGCAGCGTGTTGGGGCCCGGCAGCGCCCAGAGCTGCGTGCCCGTCGGGTTGAAGGCCAGTTGCGCCTCGCCGATGCCCGACGTCTCACCCTCGAGCACCGGGGCGTCGAGTGCGGCGCTGAACGACTGCAGGCGTCCGCCGTTCACGTTGTCACTCACGTAGAGGCGCCCGGCCTTCGGACCGGCGCCCGGGCGCACGGCGAGCCCGGTGGGGAAGTTCACCTGTCCGAGTCCGGTGCCCTTGCCGAGCGTGCCCAGCAGGTTCCCGCTCGCCGAGAACCGGACGATGCGGTTCACCGGGAAGCTCTCGTTGACGTAGACGTCGCCCGTCGCCGGGGAGACCGCGAGCGCCGCGATGAAGCCCTGGAGCACGCCCTCGCCGACGCTGCCCAGGAACGCGCCGTCCGCGTCGAAGTGCAGGACCCGCCGCGTGGCGCCGTCGGCGATCCACACCGTGCCGCCGCTGCCGAGGGCGAGCGGTCCGGGGCTGCGGATCTCGCTCGCCGCCGGCGGCGCGGCGACCTGGGTGACCGACGTGTAAGGGCACTCGGCCGCGCCCGGGCACGGGGCCGCCGCGGCGCTTCCGGGCAACAGCGCCAGCGTCAGCGCGGCGGCGAGCGCGGTGGTCACCGGCGTGAACCTCCTCATGCGCCGATGGTCGCGGATGACCCGGGTGTGGTCAATCGCCGGTCCGCCCCTAGAGTGCTCGCGATGCGCGCGCTCGTGACCGGTGGTGCCGGCTTCATCGGCTCGAACCTCGTCGACGCGCTGCTCGCCCGCGGTGATGCAGTGCACGTGGTGGACGACCTCTCGTCGGGGCGCCGCGAGAACCTCGCGGGCGCCCTGGACTCGGGTGCCGTTCTCCACGAGGCCGATATCCGCGACTCCGAGGCGCTGAACGCCGCGTTCGCCGCCGCGCGGCCCGAGGTCGCCTTCCATCTCGCCGCTCAGGTGGACGTGCGCAAGTCGCTCGTCGATCCGGGCTTCGACGCGCACGTGAACGTCGCCGGCACGGCGAACGTGCTCGAGGCGGCGCGCCGCTCCGGCGCGACCCGCCTGGTCAACACCTCGACCGGCGGCGCGATCTACGGCGACACGGACGTCGTGCCGACCGCGGAGAGCGTCCCGCCGGCGCCGGTCGCCGCCTACGGGCAGAGCAAGCAGTGCGCCGAGCTCTACTGCGCCTGGGCCGAGCGCTTCCACGGGCTGCGGACGGTGACGCTCCGATACGGCAACGTCTACGGCCCGCGCCAGGACCCGGCGGGGGAGGCGGGCGTGATCGCGATCTTCGCCGGGCGCCTGCTGCGCGGCGAGCGGCCGGTGATCTACGGCGACGGCACCGCGACGCGCGACTACACGTTCGTCGGCGACATCGTGGCGGCGAACCTCGCTGCGGCCGAGCATCCCGGGGCCCGTGGGCCGTACAACGTCGGCACCGGCGTCGAGGCGACGGTGCTCGACGTCGTGCACGCGCTCGCCACAGCGAACGGCACCGATCCCGCCGTGTGGCCACCCGAGTTCCGCCCGGCCCGCCCGGGCGAGCTGGACCGGAGCTGCCTCGACGTCACCCGCGCCGAGCGTGAGCTCGGCTTCCGCGCCGCCACGACCCTCGAGGACGGCACGCGCCGGACCCTCGAGGCGCTCGCGTCCTAGCGAGCCGCCAGCCGCCGGATCACGCCGTCGCAGACCCGGATGCAGCCGACGACCGTGTCGTAGTCGACGTTCTCGGCGGTGTCGGTCGGCCAGTGGTAGTTCGCGGGCGCCTTGAACTCGTCGATCGAGCCGAGCATGACCGAGGGGTAGCCGGCCTTCAGCGCGATCAGCCCGTCGGTCGCGTTGCGAAAGCGCAGGCCGCGGCGCAGCGGGACGCCGGCGTCGGCCGCGGCGGCGGAGACGAGCGCCTTGAAGTCCTCGGGGTAGTCGCGCATCACGAGCATGCCCTCGCCCTCGAGCTGCATGAGCTCGGGCGAGCCGACGGTGTCGACGCAGATCACGTGGGTGGACCCCACCGGCAGCGAAGCGAAGTGGCGCCGGGCGAACGCCTGCATGCCCTCCATGAACGACTCCTCCGAGCCGGTCGAGACGAGCAGCACGCGCACGCCCTGGACCGGCTGCTCGCGCAGCGTGCGGGCGAGGCCGAGCACGGTCGCGACGCCGGTGAGGTTGTCGTTCGCGCCGGGGACGGTCGAGCGCGAGCCGATCTCCGCGAACGTCGCCGCGGCGCCGAAAGAGAGGACGCCGCCCAGGCGCCGCAGCAGCCGCGAGCCCGTGAGGCCGCCGAGCGCGACGAGCAGCGGACCGCCGAAGACGGGGAACATCACCGGCGGCGTGGTGTCCGACTTCTCGAGCAGGCCGGGGAAGCGCGTTCCGAAGAAGCGCGGGACGTGCGGGGCGAAGAGCAGGCTCCAGTTCGCGGCGTCGTGATGGGCGACGACGACCACGGTGCGCTCGGCCGCCGGGTCGCCCGCCTCGGCGACGACGTTCCAGGTCGGGCGGTGGGGGAGGACGGCGCGCCGGAACCACAGCCGTCCGCCGGAGATGTCGTCGGCGATGCCGGCGGCGAGCACGGAGCCGCCCGCCAGGCGCGCGAGCCGGCTCGGCACGAGCGAGACGAGCCCGGCGAGCAGCGTCATCAGCCCGAGCGGCCACCAGTAGGTGCCGTGGGCCTCCTCCTGCTCGATCCGGGCCTCCCAGCCGTCCGCGCGCAGGCGCTCGGCGATCCACTCCGCGCCGCGGCGCTCGCCCTCGGACGCCGAGGGCCGGTCGAACGACGCGAGGTGGTGGACGGCCTCCTCGGCGAGGGCGCGCAGCTCGGGATCGGCGGGCATCGCGCGGCAGTCTAGGGTTGTCGGATGGCCGACCGAGACCCCGATTGCCTCTTCTGCCGGATCATCGCGCGTGAGCTCCCCGCGACCTTCGTCGACGAGGACGAGCACACGGTGTCCTTCATGGACATCAACCCCGCCACCCGCGGCCACGCGCTCGTCATCCCGCGCCGCCACAGCGTGGACCTGCACGACATCGAGCCCGAGGACCTCGCCGCGACGGCGCTCGCCGCCCAGCGGGTCGCCGAGCACGCCCGCGAGCGGCTCGGGGCCACCGGGATCAACCTGCTGAACGCGTGCGGCGTGGCGGCCTGGCAGTCCGTCTTCCACTTCCACATCCACGTGATCCCGCGCTACGACGACGATCCGCTGCGCCTGCCGTGGGTGCCCGCCGCGGGCGACATGGACGACATCGCCGCCGCCGGCGCCGAGCTGCGCGGGGACGCGGCGTGAGCGCGGCCGGGCCGGTGCGCCTCGAGCACGACGGGCCACTCGCCGTCCTCACGCTCGACGCGCCGCCGCTGAACCTCTTCGACCGCGCGATGATCGACGGCGTGCGCGCCGCGATCGAGCGGCTCGCCGCCGAGCCGCCGCGCGGGCTGCTCGTGCGCGCCGAGGGGCGCGTGGTGAGCGGCGGGGTGAACGTGAGCCTCTTCGACGGGCTCAGCGCGCAGGAGGGCGCGGAGCTCTGGCGCGAGCTGCTCGAGCTGATCGCGCTCGTCGAGGACCTGCCCTGCCCGACGGTCTTCGCCGCGCACGCGCTCTGCCTCACCGCCGCGTTCGAGCTCTCGCTGGCCTGCGACCTGCTGCTGGCCGCGGAGTCCGCGCGCTTCGGGCTCGTGGAGATCGTCGTCGGGCTGACGCCCTCGATGGGCGGGCCGCAGCGGCTCGCCGAGCGTGCCGGCCCGGCGCGGGCCAAGGAGCTCGTGATGACCGGCGAGCTCTACGACGCGGCGACGCTCGAGCGCTGGAACGTCGTCAACCGGGTGCTCCCCGACGAGGGCTTCGACGCCGCCGCGCGCGCGTTCGCGCTGCGCCTCGCGCACGGGCCGACCCGCGCGCACGCGGCCACCAAGCGGCTCGTCCAGGCGCAGAAGGAGGGCGGCGCGCGGGCCGCGGACGCGCTCGTCCCGCAGCTCGGGGGCGACCTCTTCGCCACCGAGGACCTCAAGGGCGCGGTGCGCTCGTTCCTCGAGCACGGGCCCGGCAAGGCGACCTACGAGGGGCGCTGAGCGCACGCCGCGTTGCGCCAGTGGTCCGACGCAAGGCCGAGAGAACCACAAGAAACCAGAAACAAGAGCAAGGGAACCGCAACATTTCGCGGGGCCACCGTGTTCAATGGGACGTGATGCAACGACGCCTCGTCCCGGCGCTGGCGGCCTTCTGCGGCCTCGCCCTCGCCGTCCCCACCCTCGCCTCCGCCCAGATCGTCGAGATCGGGAAGATCGACCCGGCCGCCAAGCCCGGCTGCCCGGCCAAGCCGTGCTTCGCCGTGAGCCGCACGACCGGCTACCAGGCCAAGGTCGGCACGACCCGCGGCCTGATGACCGTCCCGAAGGACGGACGCATCGTCGCCTGGTCGATCGCGCTCGGCAAGCCGGGCAAGAAGCAGATCGACTTCTTCAACTCGAAGCTCGGCGGCGAGTCCCAGGCCCAGCTCACGATCCTCGACCCCAAGCGCAAGCTGCGCTCGCGCGCCGTCGCGCAGGGCGAGCCGGTGAAGCTGGCCCAGTACTTCGGCACCACGCCGCAGATCCCGCTGATCAAGTCGATCCCGGTGAAGAAGGGCCAGGTCGTCGCGCTCACCGTCACGACCTGGGCGCCGGCGCTCGCGACCGGCCTGGGCAGCGACACCTCGTGGCGCGCGAGCCGCGAGAAGGGCCAGTGCGACGACACGCAGGGCCAGACGGCCCAGACGCAGGCCAACCAGCTCGCGCAGTACTACTGCCTCTACCGCACCGCGCGGCTCACCTACGGCGCGACGATGATCGCCACCCCGGCGACCAACGAGACGCCGAAGAAGAAGAAGACGAGCGCGAAGCGCTGATCGCGGGCCGCTCGGGCGCCGCTCAGCAGGCGCCCGGGTTGTCCGAGCAGAACTTCTGGAACGAGCCGGCGCCCGCGTTCTGATCGGGCGAGACGCCGCCGGTGTCCGGCGTGGCGCCGCCCGTGTCGGTGCCGGTGTCGCCGCCGGTGTTCCCGGTCCCGCCCGTGTCGGTGCCGGTGTCGCCCGTGCCGGTGTCGGTGTCGCTGGTCCCGCCGGTGTCGGTGTCGCTCGTGCCGCCCGTGTCCGTGCCGGTGTCGGCCGGCGTGGTGGTGGTGGTCGTGCCGGTCGTCGTCGAGCCGCCGGAGGCCAGGTCGTTGGCGTCGTCGGGCGGGACGAGCGCCGGCGTGGTGGTCGGCACCTGGTCGCGGGGCCCGGAGTCGCCGCCGCAGGCCGCCAGGCCCGTGGCCGACGCGAGCGCGAGCGCGCAGGTGGTCGCGACGAGTGCAGGACGCATCATCGCGGAGCGTAGCGGCCGCGCCGGGCGGCCGCGCAGGCCGGGTTTCACGCCGCCGATTGGAAGGCCGTTCAAGAATGAAGGGCTTGACAATCAGGGGCCGCGCGGAGAGACTGCCCGCCGCATGAGCCCCGGGACGACCCGCCTCGCCGTCGTACAGCCCGCGCTTCGGCTCGGCGAGGTCGAGCACAACCTGCGCCGGATCGAGGAGCTGATCCGCGACGCCCACCGCGAGCACCACGCCGACGTGATCCTCGTCCCCGAGGCGTGCACGTCGCCGAACGTCTACGCGAAGGTCCTGCGCGGGGCGCCGCTGCCCGTCGACGGCCCGGCGTTCCAGCTGCTCACGGGCCTCGCGCGCGAGCTGGGGTGCGTCGTCGGCGGCGGGTTCCTCGCGCTGCGCGGCGGGGACGCGTACGGCACGTACGTGCTCGCCGAGCCCGACGGCGCGGCGCACCTGCACGACAAGGACATCCCGACCGCCTGGGAGCACAACTACTACCGCGGCGGCGACGACGACGGCGTCGTGCGCTGCGGCGCGCTCGA